>CAZFTD010000015.1:0-24347 GCA_964521525.1 uncultured Marinilabiliaceae bacterium
GATTCGCGTGTTCTCAAGCGATGTTCCTTTTAAGGAAGATGAATTCCTGAAAGGAAAACCCGAGGAGTTGGTAGAAAAATTGTATGAAAAGGTTTGGGGAAGCTACCAGCGAAAGAACGACAACATGGCACATCAGGCCTATCCGGTTATTAAGGATGTTTACGAGAACAAATCGGCTATTTATGAGAACATAGTAGTTCCCATTTCCGATGGACAACGTATTTTCCAGATAACCACCAACCTAAAGAAAGCTTACGAAACCAATGGTCGTGAGTTGGCCCGCTCTTTTGAAAAAGCGATGATGCTGATAACCATTGATGATGCCTGGAAAGAGCATTTGCGCGAACTGGACGACCTGAAACAAGCAGTTCAAAACGCATCGTATGAACAAAAAGACCCGTTATTGATTTATAAATTTGAATCGTTCAATCTGTTTAAAGCCATGATTGATCGAAATAACAGGGCTGTTGTATCATCTTTGGCCAAAGCTCACATTCCAATTCGCGATGCAAGTCAGGTAAGGGAAGCGGAATCGCGCCGGCGTACTGATTTGAGCAATCTTAGAACTTCCAAGGATGATCCAATGGCCGGATTAAATCCCAACACCCAGGCAGGCGAACGTCGTCAACCCGTTACCCAGCCGATAAGAGTTGAGAAAAAAGTAGGACGAAACGAGCCTTGTCCTTGCGGCAGTGGCAAAAAATATAAACAATGCCATGGCAAAGAAGCATAATTAGTCGATAATACTAAGTCAGTAGTTCTATAGCTAAAAGAAAAAGAGGCTGTTTAAAAAGTCCTTAGTGCGGCTTTGAGATAACCATTGAGTTCTTTGTGGTAAAACTTAAATAATTGAACCACAAAGTAAAACAAAGTACACACAAAGGATCACAAAGAAAAAAGATTGAGCCTGATGACTTTTCAGACAGACTCTTTTTCTCAATTAACATTGCACTACATTGACTTTTTACTACATTCACCTATGATATTTATGGTAATAAAAAAAGAAGCATATGACACTTTTTAGTTACATCACCTGGACTGCCGACCCTGAGATTTTCTCATTAGGCCCCTTGTCGGTAAGATATTACGGTTTGTTTTTTGCAATATCCTTTCTTTTAGGATATTATATAGTAGAAAGAATGTTCAGGCGCGAAAACGCCCCTGAAAAATGGCTCGACAGTTTGTTTGTATATGTGGTGGTGGCAACAGTTGTTGGCGCCAGACTGGGCCATGTATTTTTTTACGGATGGGATTATTATTCGCAAAACCCAGGCGAAATTCTAAAGATTTGGCAAGGAGGTCTTGCCAGTCATGGTGGGGCTTTTGGTATTTTGGCCGCCATATGGTTGTACTCTAAAAAAGTAACCAAAAAATCAATGCTTTGGACCATGGATAAACTGGTGGTGGCGGTAGCTCTGGCTGCTGTATTTATTCGTTTGGGTAACCTGATGAATTCAGAAATTGTAGGCCGTGTAACCGATTTGCCATGGGGATTCAGATTCTTAAAAGCTTCGGGGGTTGAAAACCCTGAATTACCTCGCCATCCTACCCAAATTTACGAAGCATTGAGCTATTTAATAACCTTTTGCATATTAATGTATATGTACTGGCGCACCAACGCACGCGAAAAGCAGGGGCTTATTTTTGGAGTGTTTTTGATAGGTATTTTTGCAACCCGGTTTTTCATAGAATTTGTAAAAGAAAATCAGGAAGCATTTGAAGAGGGTATGAGTTTAAATATGGGCCAGATATTAAGTATTCCCTTTGTAATTTTAGGAGGATATTTAATTTACCGGGCATTAACCAAACCTTTGGTTGCAGACAAAAAAGTTGCCGGTAATTATAAAAAGAAATAGAGCACATGAGCGGTTTGTTTTATATAATTGTTTCAATCATTATAATTGAGGCAGTTTGGGAATTTATTTTAGGTGAACTAAACCGAAAAAGCTGGAGTGCCCTTGTTCCTGAACGCTTAAGGGATGTTTATCCCGATGATAAGTTTCAGAAACAGAAACAATACCGCATTGCCAATTATAAATTTGGTTTAATATCATCGACATTCTCATTGTTGGTTATTTTAGCAGTTTTATGGTTACAGGGATTTGCTTTTTTAGATGAGTATATTGCCACTTTTAAACCAGGTAAGTATTGGACACCGCTGCTTTTCTTTGGAATTATTGGTTTAATATCGATGGTGGTTTCTTTGCCATTTTCACTGTACGACACATTTGTTATTGAGGAGCGTTTTGGTTTTAATAAAACCACTCCTAAAACCTTTATTTTCGACTTAATAAAATCGTTGGTTTTAGGGGCCATAATCGGCGGAATTTTATTGTTTCTGGTTGTCTGGTTTTACTATTGGGCTGGCACCAACTTCTGGATTTATGCCTGGGTAGTAATGGCTTTATTTATGCTTTTCTTTAGCAAGTGCTACACAACCCTTATTTTGCCCTTATTCAACAAATTAAAGCCGCTTGAAGAAGGAGAACTACGGCAGTCTATTGAGGAAATGAGCAAAAAAGCAGGGTTCTCGCTCGATAACGTATATGTTATGGATGGTTCAAAGCGCTCCACTAAAGCCAATGCTTTCTTCAGCGGGTTTGGTAAAAACAAACGCATAGTGCTCTATGATACCTTAATAAACGACTTATCGAAAGAAGAAATAGTTGCGGTGTTAGCTCACGAAATAGGGCATTATCGTCTCAAACATGTAATAAGAGGTACTTTATTGGGGATATTGCAAACCGGAATTACCTTATTTCTTTTGGGATGGTTTGTTAATCATCCTGCTATAGCCCAGGCCTTAGGTGTGTCTGAGCCATCGTTTCATATTGGCTTACTTGGATTTGGCTTGTTGTATGCACCTATCAGCGCAGTACTCGGATTAGGTTTCACACTTTTGTCGCGCTACCAGGAGTATCAGGCAGATGCCTTTGCGGCCAAATATTCCGAAGCTTCATCGCTTCAATCGGCATTAAAAAAACTGTCAGCATCCTCGTTAAGTAATCCAACACCACACCCATGGTTTGTGTTTTTCAATTATTCGCATCCGCCATTGCTTAAGCGCCTTGAGGCATTGGACAAGTATTTGGCAGATAGAGAATAGTTGAAAGTTGATTTGTTAAATTAAAAATTAATATAAGCAGTTGTTATATACTTAATTATAACTATTTATAATTTTATTATACCAGATTTAACAAAGCTCAATTAACAAAAATGAACACACAGGTTGAAATTGTAACCATTGGCGATGAACTCCTTATTGGGCAGGTGGTTGATACCAATTCAGCCTGGATAGGCCAGCAAATAAACCTAGCCGGCTTTTCAGTTAATCGCATTACATCGGTTAGCGACAATGAACAAGAAATTTTAAGCATATTAAAAGAAACCACCGAAAGGTCGGCTATTGTATTAATTACCGGCGGATTGGGTCCAACGCGCGACGATATTACCAAAAAATGCTTATGTGAGTTCTTTAATACCAAACTCATTTTAAACCAGGATGTTTTAGCCGATATTCAATCCTTTTTAAAAGGCAGAGTTGCCCAAATCAATCAGTTGAACCACGACCAGGCCCTGGTGCCTGAAAATTGCACCGTTATACGCAATCCGATAGGCACAGCGCCTATTATGTGGTTTAACTATAACAAAGGAGTAGTTGTTTCAATGCCGGGAGTGCCATCAGAAATGAAACTGGCCATGGAAATGGAAATAATTCCACGTATAAAAAAGACATTCATTAACCAGGCCATTCTGCATAAAACAGTACATATTTTCAATATTCCGGAAGCCGTTTTAGCCGAAAAGCTGACACTATGGGAGGATAATATTCCATCGTGTATAAAAGTTGCTTATTTACCATCGCCGGGTAAAATCAGGTTGCGATTAACCGGTAAAGGAACAGATTCGATTTTGTTACAAAACCATATTAATAAAGCCATTAACGATTTGTATTCAATTGTTGGAGAAAACATTTATGGTTTTGATGATGAACAGGTAGAGGCGTCTCTATTAAAGCTATTATTGAATAAAGAATCAACCCTTTCATGTGCCGAAAGTTGCTCGGGTGGCTATATGGCGCACCTTTTAACAACTGTTGCAGGTGCTTCAAAAGTGTTTAAAGGGAGTGCTGTTGCCTACGCCAATGAAATAAAATCCGGATTGCTTGGCGTTTCAAACACTGATATTGAAACTTTTGGTGCTGTTAGTTGCCAGGTTGTGGAACAAATGGCTCTTGGTGCATGTAAAACTTTTAATACCCATTATGCTATTGCTACTTCCGGAATTGCAGGGCCATCGGGCGGTACAGAAGAAAAGCCTGTTGGCACAGTATGGATTGCATGGGCGGGAAATGGAAAAGTAATCAGTCAGAAATTTCAGTTTGGAAACAATAGACAACGAACCATTATACGAACTGCTGAGGCTGGAATAATTCTTTTAAAGCAATTTATTGAAAATAATAGACTCTGAGTTAACTTCTGTTTTATATTTATATATCAAAGTCGTTTAGTTAAGAAGATTCATTGCAACCATTCTACCCCCTAACCCCCTGAAGGAGGAATTTTCAGGGCATCTTGTAAAGTCCCCTTTAGGAGATTTAGGGGTAAAAAAGCTTAACTAAACAACATTGATTTATATATTGTTATTTAATAATTGATTACTTATATTATTGAAAGTGTTAATTTAATTTTTAAAGTTAATTATTTCGCATTCAGAATATGGATAAATTCATAAAAAAGCAAAAAACTTAAAAATAAAAGAAATAACAATTTGTTTTTTTGAAAGAAAATCACGTATTTTGCGCTCTGTTTGAAAAACGTATAGAAAAAACAGTTGAGCAATGTCAAAAGTTTGTCAAATAACAGGAAAAACCTTTATGGTAGGAAACAATGTTTCCCACTCAAAGAGAAGAACCAAAAGAAGGTTCGATCCTAACCTTTTCCAGAAGAAATTCTATTTACCTCAGGATGACATGTGGGTAACCCTAAAGGTTTCTGCTTCAGGTCTTCGGCTGATCAACAAAATAGGAATCCATGCAGCCATTAAATCTGCACAGGAAAAAGGTTTGATTTCTAAATTTTAATCAGGAGGGAATAAGAAATGGCAAAGAAAGGAAAAGGAAACCGCATTCAGGTTATTATGGAATGTACCGAACACAAAGAGAGCGGACAACCCGGCACTTCAAGGTATATTACTGTAAAAAATCGTAAAAATACTCCTGACAGGTTGGAATTGAAAAAGTACAATCCCATACTTAAACGTATGACTGTACATCGTGAAATTAAGTAAATTGTAAGTCATGGCTAAGAAAGTAGTTGCAACATTACAAAAAGGTTCGGGTAAAGGTCACACCCGGGTTATTAAAATGGTGAAATCGCCTAAAACCGGAGCTTACAGTTTCCGTACTGAGATGGTTCCCAATGAAATGACCAAAGAATTCTTTGATAAGAAATAATCCTTTTTAAAGGTCTTTATAAAAAGCTCTCTGTTTCAGGGGGCTTTTTTTATTATTGATGTAATTCTAATCAAGGAAATTGAGCCGGAAGATGTATCTTTGAGAAATTTTTATCACATATATTTATTTAATTATTTAACAATTAAATAAATACGATTAATTAGAAGGTAAATGCAATTATTATATGGGACTATTTGGTAGTTTTAATAAAGCCAGAAAAGAAAGGCTTGATGAAGGTTTGGCAAAAACAAAGGAGAGTGTATTAAAAAAACTTACACGTGTAATTGTTGGACACTCAAAGGTAGATGAAGAAGTACTTGACGAACTGGAGGAAGTATTGATAAGTTCTGATGTTGGTGTTGATACAACTTTGCGTATCATTCATCGAATAGAGCAGCGCGTTTCAAGAGATAAGTTTTTAGACGCCGGGGAACTGGATAAAATTCTGAAGGAGGAAATTGTTGCTTTATTAGCTGAGAATTCGGCACAACAAGAAATGGATGATTTTGACCTGCCTACTGATAAGAAACCCTATGTAATTATGGTAGTAGGTGTAAACGGCGTTGGAAAAACAACTACCATTGGCAAACTGGCCCACAAGTTTAAAAGTGCCGGAAAAAATGTAATGCTTGGGGCAGGCGACACCTTCAGAGCAGCCGCCATCGACCAACTGGAAATTTGGGCACAAAGAGTGAACGTACCAATAGTAAAACAGAAAATGGGCGCCGACCCGGCTTCTGTGGCTTTTGATACATTAAGTTCAGCAAAAGCTCAAAACATTGATGTGGTTATAATTGATACCGCCGGTCGATTGCATAACAAAGTGAATCTGATGAACGAACTGTCGAAAATTAAAAATGTTATGCAGAAGGTTATTCCTGATGCACCTCACGAAATTTTGTTAATTCTGGATGGCTCAACAGGCCAAAATGCATTTGAACAGGCCAAACAATTTACCAAAGCTACTGAGGTTAACGCATTGGCAATCACCAAGCTTGATGGTACTGCCAAAGGGGGGGTGGTAATTGGTGTTTCCGACCAGTTTAAAATACCTGTTAAGTATATTGGTATTGGTGAGGCTATGGACGATTTGCAGCCATTTAATCGTGAGGCTTTTGTTGATTCGCTATTTGGGAAATAAAAGTTATTATAAAAACGGACAATTAGGATGGAAAAGAAGCGGGTGGATGTTATTACCTTAGGTTGCTCGAAAAATCTGGTTGATTCTGAATTGCTGATTAAGCAGTTTCAGGCTGGGGGATTCGCTGTTGAACATGATTCTCCCAATCCTCGGGGAGAAATTGTTGTTATTAATACCTGTGGCTTTATTGGCGATGCCAAAGAAGAATCGATCGACACCATTTTGAATTTTGCCAATGCCCGTAAAAAGGGGAAAATTAAGAAATTGTATGTTATGGGATGCCTGTCGGAGCGTTATTTCGATCAGCTTGGCAGCGAAATACCCGAGGTTGACCATTTTTACGGTAAATTTAACTGGAAAGAACTGATTAAAGATTTGGGACTCGAATACAGAGCCGATTTGCGAAACGAACGCAGCCTCACAACTCCTGCACATTATGCTTATCTGAAAATCTCGGAGGGTTGCAATCGTACCTGCTCTTATTGTGCCATACCCATCATAACCGGAAAACACAAATCAAGAACCATCGAAAGTTTGGTTGATGAAGCTCAACGACTTGCTGATAAAGGCGTTAAAGAGTTACAGATTATTGCACAGGATTTATCTTATTACGGGCTCGATATCTATAAAAAGAAATCTCTGGCTTCACTAACCGATGCGTTATCAAAAATTAATGACATTAAATGGATACGACTTCATTATGCCTATCCGGCCGGATTCCCTATGGACGTTTTAGATATAATGGCCAGCAACCCAAAAGTGTGCAATTATTTGGATATGGCCTTGCAACATATCTCAGATCCTATGCTGAAAGCCATGCGTCGCAACGTTTCCAGGGCCGAAACCATTGAATTGGTAAATCAAATCAGAGAAAAAGTGCCCGGAATTCATTTAAGGACGACAATGATTACAGGTCATCCGGGTGAAACCGAAGAAGACTTCATGGAGCTTACAGAATTTGTTAAAAATACCAGGTTTGAGCGTTTAGGAGTTTTCCCTTATTCGCACGAAGAAGATACCTATGCGTGGAAAACGTATCAGGATAATGTGCCCGACAACATAAAACAGGAGCGGGCAAACATTATAATGGAAATGCAGAATGAAATCAGCCGGGAAATTAATGAGAAAAAAATAGGCACCACTTTAAAAGTTATTATTGATAGGGAAGAGGGAGACTATTACGTTGGCCGAAGTGAATTTGACAGTCCCGAGGTTGACCCTGAAGTATTGGTTAAATCAACCAAACCGCTAACTATAGGTGAATTTTTCAGTGTTCAAATTACAGGCGCCGAGGATTATGATTTGATAGGGGAAGTGAATAATTAGAAAAGAGCTTTATTGATTTGTAATAAACGCCAACCATTGTCTGTTAAAACTTATCAACTTTTTACAAACGTTCATCAATTTATTTCATAAAAATAAAGCCAAACAAATCTGATAATATAGCTGATAAACAAATATTTATAATTTTAATTATTCAAACAAAATTATAATCAAAGCCAAATAATAAATATATAAACTTCAATCATTCTGCAATTTAAAGTTGCAATTAAAATAAATATTTATTTATTTGATATTAAATGTATTACATGTTTTAATTGTTGTTAGAAATAAAAATATTCTACAATTTTAAACATTGGTTTTCTTGTTTTTTTCTAATTCTACTTTGACACTTTTAAATCACAAACTGATTTTGCCCCTACAGGGCGACTATTGGTTAGGTTTACATTCATAGGGCATTGCCCCATGTTGCTGATCGCGCCCCGTTGGGAATAGTTATCCATAATTCATTTTAAGCATAGGTGTTTTCCAAAATAACCTATAAAAATTTCGGAATCTGACAAAGTAGAACTAAATGACCAATTGGTTAATATTGGTTTTGTGCCGGGTAAATAATATCAATTTAGAAAACGGAGGTAGCAAAAAGAAACTTTTATCTGATTTCTAATTAAGGATGACGAGTTAATTCTTGCTTTTAACAAAAAAGATTGATACTGATACCCTGGTTTGTAAAAAGCAATATATAACCTTCATTAAATTGTCATATTAAAACATATTAAAGCATTGCACGTATAAACTAAGCCATTGTGGTTATTTTCAAATTTAAACAACCTTTCCTACATCAAATAAACACAAAATTAACTTTATGAAGCGCATTATTAGTCTTTTGGTTATGTCAGTTATAATTCTGGCAGATTTATCAGGTCAAACTTTTGAAATTGATGGCATTAACTATAACATAACCTCAGCCACTGAGCCATACACTGTTAGCGTTATTCCCAAAAATCCAAAATATACTGGGTTGGTAACCATACCAGAAACAGTAACATATGGCAGTAACACCTATACCGTTACATCTATTGGAGCATATGCCTTTGATGCCTGTTTTGAGCTAACCAATATTTCATTACCCAATACTATAACCACCATTGGTCACCAGGCTTTTTATGGTTGTACAGGCCTTAATTCCATTACAATTCCTAACTCAGTAACAACTATTGCGGCTAAGTCATTTCTTGGTTGTAACAATATCAGTTCTGTACAGATTTCTCAATATGTTTCATTTATTGGTGAAGAAGCCTTCTCTTCTTGCTTAAAGTTGGAAACCATAAATGTGGATTCAAATAATCCAAATTATGCTTCTATTGATGGCGTTTTATACAATAAAGCCATAACCAGGCTTATACAATGTCCAGGAGCTAAAGTCAGCGTTACTATTCCCAACACAGTAACAGTGATTGGAGAATCGGCATTTCATTATTGCAATTATTTAACCTCGGTTACTATTCCCGCTTCTGTTAGCTTTATTGGTGAAGAGGTATTTGCTTACTGTGAAAGTTTATTGGAATTCATCGTTGACACCAATAACCCAAATTATTCTAGCCTTGAGGGAATTCTGTATAATAAAAATCAAACTGTTTTAATACAATGCCCAAGAGGTAAAATTAACGTTATTATACCAGAATCTGTTTTAACTGTTGGACGAAGGGCATTTTGGAATTGCTCCTCATTGCTAAGCATATCCATCCCCAATTCGGTAAAAACCATTGAAACTCTTGCGTTTTTTAGATGCGATGGTTTAACACAAGTGAGTATACCTGCCTCGGTAACCACAATAAGCGAAAGGGCATTTGCATCTTGTAGGGGACTTCTTGCATTTAATGTAGCTTCTGATAATGCAATTTATTCATCGCATAATGGAATTCTTTTTGATAAGAACTACAATACACTCATTCAGTTTCCTGGTGGACTTAACACTTTTGAGACTGATAAAAACATAACCACCATAGCCAACTGGTCATTTTGGCTATCAACCAATTTAACATCCATTAAAATCCCAAATTCTGTAAATAATATTGGTAATTATGCTTTTAGCGATTGTTACGAATTGACTTCAGTAACATGCTATGCAAGTAATCCTCCGGTAATGGGTACTGGCGTTTTTAATCTTGTTCCTAAAACAATTCCTTTAAATGTTCCCTGTAGTGAATCCGGAGCTTACAGAACTGCAAATCAATGGGGAGAATTTAATAATATTATAGGCTCAGAAACAAATCCAATACCCACACCCGACAATGCGGGTAACATAAGTGGAATAACATTAATTTGTAATGAGCAAAATGGCGTTATTTACAGTGTAGAACCCATAAATAATTCTGTTTCTTATATATGGACATTACCCGAAGGAACCTCTGGAAACAGTAATTCAAATAATATTACAGTAAACTTCAGCAATTTGGCATTATCAGGATTAATCACCGTAAAAGGTAAAAATCTTTGCGGGGTCACAGGTGATCCTTCAAACATTTCCATTACGGTGAAAAAAACTCCTGAAAATGCTGGTTTAATAAATGGTTTATCAGTAGTTTGTCAGGGGCAGGAGTCTGTCGTTTATACCGTTGGTGAAATAAATAATGCATCAGATTATATATGGAGTTTGCCATCGGGCGCAACAGGAACAAGTAATTCAAATAACATTTCAATTGACTTTGGAACAAATGCCATTTCTGGAAATGTAACGGTTAAGGGCCAGAATATCTGCGGTACCGGTGGGGAATCTGTACTATCTGTTACAGTAAATGAGCTCCCAGATAATGCCAGCTCAATAAATGGTTTATCAGTAGTTTGTCAGGGGCAGGAGTCTGTCGTTTATACCGTTGGTGAAATAAATAATGCATCAGATTATATATGGAGTTTGCCATCGGGCGCAACAGGAACAAGTAATTCCAATAACATTTCTATTGACTTTGGAACAAATGCCATTTCTGGAAACATTACGGTAAAGGGTCGAAATAGTTGTGGAGATGGAGTAGAGGCTGTTTTAACTGTTGATGTAAACGAAAAGCCGGAAACACCTGTTATAACAATCGAAGGAAATGTACTTCAATCAAGTGCGCTTGTTGGTAATCAATGGTACAATCAGCTCGGCATAATTGATGGCGCAATTAATCAGGCATATTCTTTAACTTTAAGTGGCAATTATTACGTAGTTGTAACTATTTCTGGTTGTGCATCTAACCCTTCCAATACTATTAACTATATCCATACTCAAAAAAATGAAACACCAGCTAATAGCAAAATAGTTATTTATCCAAATCCTTTTAGTACAGAATTTAAAATATATTCTGACAACAACACCCAACTAATTCAATATGAAATATTTGACACCTTTGGCTCTTTGATTACAAAAGGTTCCGTAGCATCTGGAACAACTATTTCAGGAGATAATTTATCTTCAGGAGTGTATATTATTCGAATTAAAGACAATAATTCTTACTCGGAGCAGAAATTAATAAAAAGAAAATAAGCCTCAGGCTATATATAAACAAAAAGTTTGTAATAAATAGGATTCTTCCTTTTTGCAATTAAAATTGTCTATACAATCAAAACACGGATAGTAATGGTCTTACTATCCGTGTTTTATGTATAACAAATATATTCTTAAAATATGCTTTCTATTGAATCAATTATAAATTTAAAGTCACATAGTAAAGCAATCGCAATATTTTTTATCAATCAGAATAATCTTTCTTTATCCTTTTAAACTCCATAATAACCTCTTTATTAAACAATAGCGTTAAATTACCATCGCTAACGCGGTATTGATTAACTCTGGAAAGCGAGTTGGTTAGTTCCAGTTCGGGTACAGTATTACAAAAAATCTTTGTAGAAGAGATGGCAAAAAATTGAATAGTTGCCAATTGGCGATTATGACGTAGTTTGGCAGTGATTTGGTTACATCCATTAAATCCGCTCATTGAACCCTTGTCGCTGTCAATTTCAAAATTTGGAACACCGGTAGGAAAAGCAGCCTTTAAATCTACTTTATCCTTCCATCTAACCATTTCCCATTTTCCCGAAAGCAAAGCCGGTTGTGCTTCCTGACGCGTGTTTTGTAACGAAGAGCAACTTTGAAGGAGCGCTATTATTATAATCCAGCCAGCTAAATAAAATATTCTATTCATACGTTTATAATTTTAACAATAAGGTTGGATTGCTTTCCGCGCTGCGGAACAGGTAGCCCCGATTTATCGGGGGAACTCGCATGATGAATTTTGGCTCTGCCAATTTTCAATTCATCCGAGTTTCCAGAAAAGTCGGGACAAGTTGTGTTTGTCGAATGCTCGTTTCATCATTAAATAATTTGTTTGTTAATGGTCAGATTGCCTTTCGCTCTGTGATTCATATAAATAGTAACAATCTTAAATTATAAAAGGTTTATACAATCAATAATTCAAAAAATAAATTCCATTAACAAGCCTACAATTTCGAAATCACACGTCTCACTAAATATAAAAATTGTGCCAAAATTTAATTCGTTGGTGTTGATGGAGTAAGAAAGTTTATGCAATTTTGACATCGCACACATTTAATCATGGAAGAATTCATCACGTTTATAACAGTATTTGGCGGTCTTGGCCTTTTTTTACTTGGTATGGATTTACTGAGTAGTGGTATGAAAAGTTTAGCCGGCCGCAAATTGAGACATATACTCGATACATTTTTAAAGACCAAACCTGGTGCTTTAACGTTTGGAGTGCTTTTAACGTTGTTATTTCAGAGCAGCAGCGCTGCCTCGGTAGTTTTGGTGGGATTTGTAGATGCTTCCATTATTACTTTTCAGCAAACATTACCGGTATTGTTGGGAACAGGCATTGGCACAACCATAACCACTCAGCTCATATCGTTCAATGTTGGCAAGTTTGCACTTTTATTTGTGGGTTTAGGCTTTTTTATGAAAGCTTTTGCACCTGGTAACTGGAGTAAAACCGGACAAATTATACTGGGTTTTGGAACTCTGTTTTTTGGAATGAAAATGATGTCGGATGGCTTAACACCATTGCGTGACAATGAATCATTTATCAACATTCTCCTACATCTCGAAAATCCAGTAGCCGGTTTACTGGTTGGATTGGTTTTCACAGCATTAATCCAAAGTAGTGCAGCTTTTATTGGAATATTGATAACACTTTGTAACAGCGGCCTTTTATCGTTTGAGGCCTCATTACCACTCATACTCGGAACCAATATTGGAACCACCATAACCGCCTTAATTGCAGCCACAACAGCCTCTTACCCAGGCAGAAAACTCGCTGTGGCCAATGCCATGTTTCGTGTACTGGGGGCTTTAATGTTTATTGGTGTTATTGGCATTTGGGGTGATTTTACGGTTTATATAACCGGGCAATCAGCTCCTGTGGCCCGCTTATTAGCCAATGCCCACACAATATTTAATGTGATGATGGCTTTAACACTGTTGCCATTTACAGCATTGGTTGGGAATCTGGCACTTCGGTTGGTTCCCAAACCCAAAGCAAAACCCAAACATTCATTACATTATTTAAATAAAGAACTGTTAAGCTCACCCGATATGTCGGTTCCTTTTTTGTATAAAGAGGTTCAGGACATGGGCGAAGTGGTTTACAGCATGGTTAAAGTCTCTATGCGACCGTTTTTCGACCGCGACGAAAGAGCCATTCAGCAAATTAACCAATGGGAGGAGAAGACAGATTTTTACCGTGAAGAAATCAATAAGTTTTTAGTAAAACTAAACGAATCTCATCCTGTAGATCAATGGTCGGAAGAAATTTACCGCTTAATGCATGTGGTTAACGAACTGGAACAGATAGCCGATATTGTTTCGGTTAACATCAGCCGCCAGGCCGAAAAATGGTTAACCACCAACATCCAATTTTCGGCTGAAGGCCGAAAAGAATTAGAGAAATATCATTTAAATTGTTTAAAGCAGTTGGAACGTGCATTAACCCTGATGAATAACTGGGACCCAACCGACGCTCTAAAAATGAAGCGTAAGTATCGTAAATATGCCCTCATGGCCTTTGATTTGGAACGACAACATTATAAAAGATTGTTTTCGCCCAACTCCCAGTCGGTTGAATCGAGCAAGGTGCACATGGAATTATTAAACCTTTTACGAATTATTAATAGCCGCGCCACCAATTTTGGCCGGTTGGTATTTATGTCCGAAGAAAATGCACCTTTAGCTTAAAGCAAAGAGAAATAGCAGAACAAAACCCTTTTTTGCAGATGATATTTGCCACTGCCATCGAATTTTTTATCTTTGTGAGTCTGCTAAAATAGCGCAGTATAATTTTATGGAATACATTGTTTCGGCCCGAAAATACCGACCTACTACATTCGATACTGTTGAAGGACAGGGTAATATCACTGTTACGCTAAAAAATGCCATCAAAAACAAACAATTGGCTCATGCCTATTTGTTTTGTGGCCCACGTGGCGTTGGTAAAACCACCTGTGCCCGTATTTTTGCCAAAACAATTAACTGTCAGAACCTATCGGCCGAGGTAGAGGCCTGTAACCAATGCGACTCCTGCAAATCTTTTAACGACAACCGGTCGTTTAATATTCATGAGTTGGATGCTGCCAGCAACAATTCGGTTGACGATATCAGGCTATTGATTGACAAAGTGCGTGTTCCGCCCCAAATGGGTAAATACAGTGTTTATATCATCGACGAGGTACACATGTTGTCGCAATCGGCTTTTAATGCCTTTCTTAAAACGCTTGAAGAGCCTCCACATCATGCTATTTTTATTTTAGCCACCACCGAGAAACATAAAATTTTACCAACCATCTTATCTCGATGCCAAACATTCGATTTTAACCGCATTACTGTTGAAGTGGCTGTTGAGCATTTGAAATATGTTGCTAATAAAGAAGGGATTGAAGCAGAGGAGGAGGCATTGAATGTTATTGCACAGAAAGCCGATGGTGCTATGCGCGATGCCTTATCTATATTTGACCAGATTGTGGCTTTCTCGGGAAAAAATATTACTTATCAGCAGGTTATAGATAACCTGAATGTTCTGGATTATGATTATTACTTTAAATTAGTTGAAGCCTTTTTAAAAGAAGATGCCACTTCATCTCTACTGATTTACAATGAAATATTGAACCATGGCTTTGATGGAAGCCATTTTATTAACGGATTAAGCAGCCATTTTCGTGATTTGCTGATGTGCCGCGATGCACAAACTGTAGGCTTACTCGAAGTTGGTGCATCCATTAAACAGCGTTATTTAGAGCAGGCCAAATTGTGCGAACCTGATTTCCTATACGAGGCTCTGCGTATAACCACCAATTGTGATTTAAACTATAAAACAGCGCGCAATAAACGTTTGCACATTGAATTTGCATTGTTAAGTCTGGCACGAATCCTGACCGAAAAAAAAAAGCGCTTGAATCAGTAAATAATAAAACCGAGTCGCCTGCAGTAAAAATTTCTTCAACCAGTTCTGCTTCTGTAGGTTCTGCACAAAAAATCCATGCAAAGCCCAGCATTACATCTGTTTCATTAAAAAACTTAATAAGTGGGAGTGGAGTTGAACCATCAACACCTCCTCCAAATGAACAATCATTGCAGGTTAAAGAGCCTGAAATTGAGTTGAACCAACCTGTTAACCAACAAGGATTGGAAAAAGCCTGGAAGGACTATGCCTCAAACATTGAAAAAGAAAATCCCCGTCTTTTCAGTATTCTCAACAATCACCTGCCAACACTTGAAAATGGTAAAACGGTTAAAATTGAATTACGCAGTCAGATTCAGGAAGCCGAATTGCTAAAAGAGAAAAATGGCCTTTTTACACATTTGAAAAACGTGTTGAAAAACAATACACTTGAATTAATTACAACCATTGTTTCGGATAAAAAAGAAGAGCAGGCCGAAGTATTTACAGCAAGCGACAAATTAAGGGTTATGATGGAAAAAAACCCTGCACTTGCCAAATTAAAGCACCATTTTAATCTCGATTTGGATTGATTTACTGTTAATAAAAACAATGATGATGCAACCAAACCATAGTTATATTTGTTTGGCTGTTAATTTGGAAATATTAATCGAAACGCGATAAGAAAAACCACAAAACCTATGAGTAAAATTAAAGTGCAAAACCCGGTGGTAGAGCTGGATGGCGATGAAATGACACGAATCATCTGGAAGATGATTAAAGAAGAACTGATTCTTCCATATCTTGATCTGGATATAAAGTATTACGATTTGGGAATGGAAAACAGGGATGCAACCAACGACCAGGTAACTGTTGATTCAGCCCATGCCATTCAGAAATACAACGTGGGCATTAAATGCGCCACCATTACGCCCGACGAAAAACGCGTTGAGGAATTTGGCCTGAAAAAAATGTGGAAATCGCCAAATGGCACCATTCGTAACATTTTGGGGGGCACTGTTTTTAGAGAGCCCATTATTATTAAAAACGTGCCACGACTGGTTCCCGGATGGGAACATCCCATATGCATTGGCCGTCACGCGTTTGGCGACCAATATAGAGCTACCGATTTTCTGGTAAAAGGGAAAGGTAAACTTACCATTACTTTTACTCCTGAAGATGGGGGCGAGGTGCAATCGTATGATGTTTACGATTTTGAAGGTGATGGTGTAGCTTTGGCCATGTACAACACCGATGAAAGTATTACAGGATTTGCGCATAGTTGCTTTAATCAGGCTATCAATAAAAAATGGCCACTCTATTTATCTACTAAAAATACCATCCTCAAAAAGTACGATGGTCGTTTTAAAGATATTTTTCAGGATGTTTACGAAAAGCACTATAAAAAGCAATTCGAAGCACTCGGTATAACCTACGAACACCGTTTGATTGATGATATGGTTGCCGCCGCACTTAAATGGAGTGGCGAGTTTGTTTGGGCCTGTAAAAACTACGATGGCGATGTTCAGTCTGATACATTAGCTCAAGGGTTTGGTTCACTGGGTTTAATGACATCGGTTTTGGTAACTCCCGATGGAAAAACCATTGAAGCTGAGGCAGCCCACGGTACGGTAACGCGTCATTATCGCATGCACCAGCAAGGCAAACCAACATCAACCAATCCAATTGCTTCTATTTTTGCTTGGACAAGAGGTTTGGAATTCAGAGGAAAACTGGATAACAACCAACCATTAATTGATTTTTGCCACAATTTGGAAAAGGTTTGTGTTGAAACAGTTGAAAATGGCGAAATGACCAAAGATTTGGCCCTAACCATTTATGGTAAAGATTTGAAAGAAGAGCATTATTTAACCACCGAGGAGTTTATGGCTGCTATTCGAAGAAATTTAGAGGCAAAAATGAGCTAAATAATTAAAGCATAATTTAATAACAATGAAAAGCGGATTTACTTTGTGAAGTCCGCTTTTTTATTGATTCAAAGCCTTTTTAATAAGCTGCTCACACTCGGCAACAATATCTTCTGCTTCACGTCCACGCGGTTCAATAGGTGTAAGCGCAGTGTACGATAAGCTGACTCCAAACTGAAGCGGAAAATAACCTTTCTTCATTAATTGGGAGTGCCCATTAATAACAAACGGTACAATTAAAGCTGATGGGGCTGTTTTTAAAAGCGTTTTAATACCTGCCTCTCTAAAAGGCCTCACTTTGCCTGTTTGGCTGCGTGTACCCTCAGGAAAAATGCAGGCAGCATAATTATTGGCTTCAATTAATTTACCCAGACGAATAATTTCACGTATCGACTGACTACCATTGGCACGATCGATAAGTGCCGATCCGCTTCTTCTTAAATTATAGGAAATGCTTGGAATATTGCGTGAAAGCTCAATTTTTGATACAAATTTCGGATGCCAATGGTCAAATGCATGAACCAAAGCCTGAATATCAAATAAACTCTGATGGTTGGCCACCACAATTAAAGGACGGTTTTTAGGCAGTTTATCCAAACCGGAAAACCGCACACGCGCACCCATCACATATAAAATTTTAACCAGTAAATAGTTTAAAATTCCAACGCTCTTTTTATGAGATTCATATCCACCCAAATGCCATGATAAAACCTGAATGGGATGAAAAATACCAAGAAGTAAACCAAATATTAAATAATAAACCGGAGAAAGAATATAACCAACCAGAATTCGCATTGTAATTACAATTTAATTTTAGGCAAAAAAACAATAAATATTGCTATCCTGCAAACTCATAATTAGCCATCTCCCTATTCAAATTACAATTTACCATCAAATAATATAGAATCATTATAAAATTAAAAGAATTACATCAACTTTTTAATGATTCATTACTCATACAAACAATTTTTAACTATTTTCGGCCTTTCTATAAATAATTAACACTACAATCCTAATAAATGTTATGAGTCAGAGTAATCCAACAAAAATCAGTTTTTTCAGCGGACAGGATATTCCGGTAGAATTGCACAAAGTAAGAGTAGTGCAAAAACTTCATCTGAAACCAATCGACCAACGATTGGAAGCCATTAATAAAGGTGGTTATAATACGTTTTTGCTGAACACCAATGACGTGTTCCTGGATATGTTAACCGACAGCGGCACCAATGCCATGAGCGATAACCAGGTAGCTTCAATGCATCAGGCCGATGATGCTTATGCCGGGTCGCAAAGCTTTTATCGAATGGAAGCTGCATTGCAGGAGGTTTTCGGAAAACAATACATCCTTCCGGTGCACCAGGGGCGTGCTGCTGAAAATATCATATCTCAAACATTTATTCGGCCCGGTCATAAAATTCCAATGAACTATCATTTTACCACTACTAAAGCACACATGGAGATTAATGGTGGTGAAATTTTTGAAATTTATACCGATGAAGCCTTAAAAATAAGCAGCAATCATCCCTTCAAAGGAAATATCGATATTCAGAAGCTTAAAGACTTAATTGCTAAATATGGCAAGGAAAATGTTCCATTTATAAGACTCGAAGCATCGACAAATTTAATTGGCGGACAGCCCTTTTCCATAGAAAACATGCGCCAGGTGCGTAAAGTAGCCGATGAAAATGGCATAATGATAGTTTTGGATGCCAGTTTAATAGGTGAAAATGCCTGGTTTATCAAGCAACGTGAAGCTGAATTTGCCAATACAAGCATTAAAGATATTTTACGCACCATGTGCGGTTTATGCGAGATAGTTTATTTCTCGAGCCGTAAAGTAAGTTCAACACGTGGTGGAGGTATTTGTACCAATAGTCAGGAGTTATTCCTTAAAATGCGCGATTTAGTGCCACTTTTCGAGGGCTTTTTAACCTATGGTGGTATGTCGGTACGCGAAATTGAAGCCATGGCCGTTGGTTTAATGGAAACTACCGATGAAACGGTTATCAGCCAATCGCCATCTTTTATTGAGTACGCTGTTAAAGAATTGTCGAAACTTGGCATTCCGGTTATTACGCCTGCAGGGGCATTGGGTTGCCATGTTGATTCAATGGCCTTTTTACCTCATGTTCCTCAGAAAGAATATCCAGCAGGAGCTTTAGCAGCCGCTTTGTATATTGTTTCGGGAGCCCGTGGTATGGAACGTGGAACAATCTCAAGTGTGCGCCTCGAAAATGGGGAAGACCTGTTGTCAGATATGGAATTGCTTCGTCTGGCATTTCCTCGGAGGGTTTTTACCTTGTCGCAAACCCTGTTTTTAATCGACCGACTTAACTGGTTGTACAAAAATCGCGAACTCATTGGCGGATTAAAATTTGTGGATGAGCCTAAAGTACTTCGCTTTTTTATGGGTCGATTAGCACCTACCAGCAACTGGCCTGAAAAATTAGTAGCCAAATTTAAACAAGACTTTGGCGATAGTTTGTAAAACCTTTGATATTTAAGATTTTTTAAGCCTCTGACAGATTTCTGCCAGAGGCTTTTTGTTATAATTTAAAGTTAATCCATTCAACTACTTAGTCATTATACAAAACTCAGGGTTACTATTATTTTGTTTAAAAAACAGATTCAATTACCAAACAAAAGTTAGACATTCATGTTAATAGGATAAACTTTCAAAGGCAACAAGTTATTTAGATTTTGTATAAATAGTAAAATTAAATATTTTTGCCCACATAAATTTAGATTAAATAAATATAACTCATATGTCTACATTTGAAATCCTAATGCCCAAAATGGGTGAAAGTGTTGAAGAAGCAACCATTACCAAATGGTTTGTTAAAGAAGGAGATACTGTTGAAGAGGATCAGGTTCTGCTCGAAATTGCTACTGATAAGGTCGATTCGGAAATTCCATCTCCGGTAGCTGGAGTGGTAAAAGAAATTCGATTTCCGGTTGATTCATTGGTTCCGGTTGGCAAATCTGTAGCTATTATTGAACTGGAAGGTACATCCTCATCCACAGCCAGCTCCAAACCAGACAAAACTGAAGCGGTAGTTAGTGTTGAAGTCAAGTCAACAGCTCCAAACGTACAATCGGGGAATAATGAAGTGGATGATTACAAACAAAGCGACCGCTTTTATTCACCATTGGTAAAAAGTATTGCCAAAAATGAAAATATCTCCCTGTCAGAACTCGACAGAATAAGCGGCTCGGGTAAAGATGGAAGAGTTACAAAAGAAGATGTTTTAGCTTATCTGCATCAAAGAAAAGGAGGCACAACTGAAAAACAAGTTGCTACTGCTCCTTCAACAGTATCTGCTCCTGCAAAAGCACCTGAAGTTGTTAAACAACCAGTAAAAGCCCCCGAAGTAAAAAGTATGGATGGCGATACTGTTGTAGAAATGGACCGTATGCGCAAAATCATTGCCGACCATATGGTGATGTCGAAACAGGTTTCACCACATGTTACTTCAATTGTGGAAGCTGATGTAACCAATCTGGTGTTGTGGCGCGACCGAAACAAGGATGCCTTTCAAAAGAAATATGGCGAAAAGCTCACCTTTATGCCAGTTTTTACCCAGGCAGTAGCCCGAGCTCTTCGCGATTATCCGGGAATTAATGCTTCAGTAAGCGGCGATTCAATCATTATTCGTAAAAATGTGAATGTGGGTATTGCTGTGGCATTGCCATCAGGAAACCTTATTGTTCCGGTAGTTAAACAGGCCGACCAGAAAAACCTGGTAGGGTTAGCCAACGATATTAACCGCTTGGCAGAACTGGCCCGTAACAATAAACTTTCGCCCGATGATATTCTGGGGGGAACCTTTACAATAACCAATTTTGGGTCGTTCCGCAATATTATTGGTACGCCTATTATCAACCAACCTCAGGTGGCCATCCTTGCAACCGGTTCCATCGAAAAGAAACCGGCAGTGGTAGAAACTCCTACTGGCGATGTAATTGCCATCCGCCATAAAATGTACCTGTCGTTGTCGTACGATCACCGCATTGTTGATGGTGCACTCGGAGGTTTCTTCCTGCGAAAGGTTGCCGATTATCTTGAAGAATGGGAACTAAATCAGAATATTTAATGTGTTTTTTGGTGTAAATTCCAATTAACAAATCATGACCTAGCCATAAAGTATAAATGAATTAGCTGGTCCCTAAAATTTTAGCGTACCTGTCAAATAAACTGGCTGGTATCATATAATCTTAAAACGATAAATAAAGCAGAAATGAAAAGTAACGTACCCAGTATTTATAGCATAAAAAAAACCGATAAGGAGACGCTTTTAAAATGGTATTACCTTTTGTTTTTAGGCCGTACCCTCGACGAGCGTGCTCCAAACTACCTAAAACAGGCCATTGGCTGGTCGTACCATGCCCCCGCAGCAGGCCACGATGGTATCCAATTGGCTATTGGACAGGTTTTCAGAAAAAACAAAGACCATTTGTTTCCATATTATCGCGACCTTCAAACATGTGTCTCAGCCGGTTTAACAGCCGAGGAGGTAATTTATAACGGCATATCAAAAGATACAGATGTGGCGGGTGGAGGACGGCATATGTCGAACCATTTTGCCAAACCGGCATGGAATATTCATAATGTTAGCAGTTGTACGGGTAACCATACTTTACACGCTACCGGTTTGGGAAGAGCCGTTAAAACCTACAATGAGAAAGATGTAGTTGTTATAAGCTCTCAGGGAGAAAGTTCAGTTTCGGAAGGTTATGTTTATGAAGCTATTAATGGTGCTTCCAATGAGCAATTGCCTGTTGTTTTTGTATTTCAGGATAACGGGTATGGTATTTCTGTTCCTAAACAAGACCAGACTGCTAACCGCAAGGTTGCCAAAAACTTTGAAGGATTTAAAAATTTACGAATCATATATTGCAACGGAAAAGATGTATTCGATTCCATGAATGCCATGACTGAGGCTGTAGAATGGGCCAAAAAAGAGCAAAAACCGGTATTGGTTCATGCCAATTGTGTGCGCATTGGTTCTCACTCGAACAGCGACCGCCATGAGTTGTACCGCGATGAAAATGAATTAAGCTATGTACGCCAATACGATCCATTGGCCAAATACAAAAGATTGTTGATTCGATACAGTCGTGCTACAGAAGAAGAACTTAAGGATATTGAAGAAAAGGTTGCTGCTGAGGTTAAGGAGGCACATAAAAAAGCAATGGCAGCACCAAACCCAACTCCGGAGTCGGTTCATGATTTTGTTATACCGGAGCCATATGCTGCTTCAAAATATCCAGATGGAACGCACCATCAGGATGGCGAACCAATTAAACTTATTCAGGCTTTAAACGATACACTCCGGGCTGAATTCAGACATAATCCAGATACTTACCTTTGGGGCCAGGATATTGCCAATAAAGACAAAGGCGGTATTTTCAATGTATCAAAAGGGTTACAGCAGGAATTTGGCAAAAAACGGGTTTTTAATGCGCCCATTGCCGAAGATTTTATTATGGGTACTGCCAATGGTATGTCGCGTTACAGCAAAAAGTTGCGTGTAGTGGTTGAAGGAGCTGAATTTGCCGATTATTTTTGGCCCGCAATGGAACAATTTGTTGAAACTACTCACGAGTACTGGCGCACCAAAGGACAATATTCGCCCAATATTACAGTACGTTTAGCCTCAGGAGGTTATATTGGTGGCGGATTATATCACTCACAAACCATAGAAGGGGCATTAACAACCTTTCCCGGCGTGCGGGTTGTTTATCCATCGTTTGCCGATGATGCAGCCGGGTTGTTGAGAACGTCCATCCGGTCAGAGGGAATGACTGTATTTATGGAACCTAAGGCTTTATATAATTCTCCTAAGGCTGCCACCTTTGTTCCTGACGATTTTGAGGTACCGTTTGGCAAAGCGCGTATCAGACGTGCAGGCACCGATTTAACCATTATTACCTATGGAAATGCAACGCATTTGAGTTTGGAAGCGGCTGAAAAATTAGCCTCTGAGGGTGTTGCCAATATCGAAGTAATCGATTTGCGCAGTCTTTTACCATTAGATAAGGAAACCATATTTAATTCCATCAAAAAAACTTCACGTGCTCTTATCGTACACGAAGATAAAGTATTTGGGGGCTTTGGCGGCGAGGTGGCAGCACTGATTGCCGATGAAGCCTTTGAATGGCTCGATGCTCCGGTAAAACGTTTGGGCTCTACCTTTACGCCGGTTGGCTTTAACCGTATTCTGGAAGCCGCCATCTTACCCAATACCGAAAAAGTAATGGCCGCTGCTCGCGAAGTGCTTAAATATTAACTATAAATGCAATTCTGAAAACACTATAATATGAAGAAGATAGGAATTTTTTACAGTTTCAGATCGGTTAAAACACATCAACAGGTAAAAAAAATGATTAAGCATTTTGGTGCAGAAAATTGTGAAGAGGTAGATGTTGATGTGGCTACCTTGGACGACTTTAACAAGTTCAATTACTATATTTTTGCCGTTCCAACCTGGTTCGATGGAGAACTACCAAATTATTGGGACGAATTTCTGCCTTCAATTGAAGACGTATCATTAAAAGGTAAAAAATTCGCTCTTTTTGGTGGAGGTGATCAGAAAAATTATCCCGAGAATTTTGTGGATGGTATTGGTATCATGGCCGAGTTTATAGAGGAACGGGAAGGGAAAATTGTTGGTTTCACTTCAGTAGAGGGCTATACCTTTGAATACTCAAGGGCTCAACGAGGCGACAAATTTGCAGGATTAGCCCTCGATATAGAAAATCAGGCTGCTTTAACCAACGAACGCATTGAAAAATGGGTAGAAGGCTTAAAAAAGGATTTTGGAATAAAATGATTTTTTATTAAAAAAGCCGTCCCTTGATTTGGAGGGGTAATAAAATATCTATACTTTTGTACCCGCAAAGAAAAAAGGATGACTCAGTAGCTCAGCTGGTAGAGCACATCCCTTTTAAGGATGGGGTCCTGGGTTCGAATCCCAGCTGAGTCACCAACTAAATGAGATTATCGAAAGGTAGTCTCTTTTTTTATGTCAATATGGTAGAGCATCCCGATTAATCGGGAGGGTCCTGGGTTCGAATCCCAGCTGAGTCACCAACTAAATGAGATTATCGAAAGG
>CAZFTD010000015.1:24447-34516 GCA_964521525.1 uncultured Marinilabiliaceae bacterium
TAGTCTCTTTTTTTGTTATCGATATTGTTGAGCACCCTTTATAGTCACTTTTTGGTACCAATCTTCAACTCATAATTTGCCTATTATAGTATAAACATAATCACCATTTACAATCTCAACAAATAAACCATTATTAACTTAACATAATTAATCGATTCAGGTTCGCATATTTCAACGAACAATTAGGTGATTTTATTTGGGTAACTTAAATTTATTAAACCATTAGAAAATAATTGGTGAGAGTAATCATATGTAAAAAGATTGCTCTGATTATTATTAACGAATCATTACGGTGCCATTACAATAACCATTGCCAAAAAACTCCATCAATAAAAAGGAATTCCACTTATTATACTGTTATATTCCATAAACAGGCATTCATCCAGGAGTAGGAGAGAAGAAAACCTCGATTATTCATGTGATTTACGTTTGTAACCTAAAAAACACACTACATCTTGCTGTTTTAGATCTTATGCAAACCACAAAAATAATATCATTAAATACTTATAATCAGTTAATTATAAAATTTATTTTATGTGTGAATTTAATCAAAAAGTCAAATTTGTTGTATAAATATACAAAACACCCGTTATAAAGCTATTTAATATGTTTTATTTAGCTTAAAACCAGTATAATATAAGGTTTATCAACAGTTTATCATTAGATGTAGTTTTCATAATAAAATACTATTAATAATCAATTAATTACGGATACAACAATGACCCCAGAAGATAACTAAAAGACATTCTATCGCACTTTTTTAAATTGTCACTCCATCTATAAATAACTGGTATTTATTAATATACAGAAATCAGCTAAAAAGAATTGTCAAGCTGGTGTTTTCCCTGAATTATGCTTCAGTCACAAAATCAGAGGCCGTGTTCAATTGTAAACAGGGAAAGAGAAAAATAATTTTGTTTTCTGTGAAAACTGTTTTTATATTTGTAAACCAATGTTTGTATATGTAACAATAATAGTTATTATCTAACTTTTTCCGGCCAAATAATTTACTTAATATTATGCGAAAACGTTTACAGGAATTAATGGACAAGGAGGGGATATCTCCGGCTCGTTTTGCTGAATTGGTAGGGGTTCAGCGTTCCAGTGTCAGTCATATTTTATCTGGCAGAAATAACCCAAGTCTGGAATTTATTCAGAAAATTCTGTCTGCTTTTCCTAAAATAAGTAGCGACTGGCTTATTTCTGGCATAGGATCAATTTATCGCGAATCAACATATGACAATCAAAATAAAATGGAAGGGGTCAAAACGGCAACCAATCAATCCACTGCAGACCTTTTTTCTGTGCTTAATGATGAAGATATTTCAATATATAGAACTCCAGAAGAATCAAAATCCACATCTGAAACAAAACCAATTCAGAAGGTTATTACGCAAGTTAAAAGTGATACCGTAAAAGAAGAGAAAAACATTGAATCCAAACCTGAAAATAAACAAATCTACCAAATAGTGGTTTTTTATTCCGACGATACATTTAAGGTTTATCACAATAACAAATAAACTGCACGTATTACCTTTTAGTTGCTTAATAAAGGAATAATACTTCCTCGTACTTTTAAAAATCTCTTTTTTTTAGTGATTGCCTCAATTAGGATAAGATATCCGGCTGATGCGAATCAGCTCAAAAAGCATTATCTTTGCATTATATATATATAATTTACATATGTAAACCAATATAATTCATGAAATATATTGATGATTTTATTATAGCTAACAACGAGCGACAAACAAACGATTTTGTTGTGCTTACCCTTGAAATTCATAAACCTTTGCCTATAATGACACCCGGGCAATTTGTTGAAGTTCGGGTGGATGGTTCTCCCGGTAGCTATTTGCGCCGTCCGTTGTCCATACACGATGTGGATTATTCAAAGCGCCAAATAAAACTGCTTATTCAGGAAGTGGGTGACGGTACCCGAAAATTAAGCAGTATACCGGTTGGCAGCACGGTTAATATGGTTTATCCTTTAGGAAAAGGGTATAGTTTGCCAAACAGTAACAAAGTTTTATTAATTGGTGGCGGGTGTGGCGTGGCACCCTTATTGTTTTTAGGCCGCTACCTGGCTGAAAACGGCATCAAGCCACGTTTCCTCATTGGAGCCCGTACAGCTTCTTCCTTGGTTCGTTTAGATGCCTACCGTGAATTGGGCGAAGTTTTTGTTACCACCGAGGATGGGTCGCAAGGGCAAAAAGGTTACGTGATTCATCACCCCATTTTGCGAACTGAAAACCCTGACATTGACCAGATTTACACCTGTGGACCTGATGCCATGATGAAAGTGATAGCCAAATATGCCAATAACCATGACATAAATTGTCAGGTATCGCTCGAAAACCATATGGCCTGTGGTTTTGGTGTTTGTTTGTGTTGTGTTACCGCCACCAAAGATGGTCACAAATGTACTTGTGTTGATGGTCCTGTATTTGATTCAAATTATTTACAATGGTAGACTTATCTGTTAAATTAGGTGCACTGGAACTCAAGAATCCGGTATTAACTGCATCGGGAACCTTCGGATATGGTGAAGAATATGCCGATTTTATCGATTTAAATGCCCTGGGAGGCTTTGTGGTAAAGGGAACAACATTGAACCCCAGACAGGGCAATCCATATCCCAGAATGGCCGAAACGCCCATGGGAATGCTTAATGCAGTGGGACTTCAAAATAAAGGGGTTGATGGGTTTATACAGGAGATTTATCCACGCATAAAGCATTATCAATCGGCTATTTTTGTAAATGTTTCAGGCTCTACCATCGAAGAGTATGTTGAAACATCTGCAAAAATTAATGAGCTTGAAAATATTCCCGGTATCGAATTAAATATTTCCTGTCCAAACGTTAAAGAGGGAGGCATGGCTTTTGGTACCAGTTGTCCTTCGGCCGTAGCAGTAACCAGTGCCGTTCGTGAGGTTTATAAAAAGCATTTAATGGTAAAACTCTCGCCCAATGTAACCAACGTTGTGGAAATAGCCAAAGGGGTTGAGGGTGCCGGAGCCGATTCGGTGTCGCTAATCAACACTTTATTGGGAATGGCCATCGATGTAAAAACCAGAAAACCGTTACTATCAACCATAACCGGAGGGCTTTCCGGACCGTGCGTAAAACCCGTTGCATTGCGAATGGTTTGGCAGGTAGCTCAAGCTGTGCAAGTTCCGGTTGTAGGTATGGGTGGTATCAGTTCGGCCAATGATGCCATTGAATTTTTAGTAGCAGGGGCTTCAGCCGTACAAATTGGCACTGCCAACTTTATCGATCCTCAAATAACTATTAAAGTGATTGAAGGTATTAAAGAGTATCTCGAATTAAACGGGTTTAGTTCGGTAAAGGAACTTACCGGATCGCTAATAATAAATTGATAAATATTTAGTTAACCGATATTCCTATATTGATTTTCCTTTTCCAGAATATTGATAAGTGGACGGAATTGGTGACGAATTAGCGGCCAGCGATTGGGGTATTTTTCAATAGACAATACAACTCTTCGCATATTTTTTCGTAAAGCATCGGTGATGGCAGGTGCAGTTATGGGCCTATCCATATGTTTGCCAACACCGCTGCTGGTTAAATCTTCGCCCAATTCAACAAGTTTCCGGGCTGCTTTCTCAAGTTTATCTAAAAAGAGTATGGTTTTTGACAGTCGGTTACCCACATTGGCACCTTCTGTAAATGTTGTTTGCTGATTGCCAGAATTCGTTACATCCAAAAAAATCATGTTTTCATCAATCACTATCGACTCATTCTGGTTATTATTAAGCATTAAAGCAAATTTAGCAGCTGTTTGTAAAGCCTCAGAAGCGGCCTGATAACTGCCAGAGTCCATCAATTTTTTAATGGCTTTTTCTGATAACTTTAATTGAATACCCTGCGACAAGGAAAGTGAGCTGAGGAATTCCATCGACCATTGATTAACCCATTGGCTGAATCTATCCTGATTTATACCAGCGTCTTTTTGAGACAACAATTTTCTTGTTACATTTGTAAACTCGCTAAAATTCTGCTCCCAGCTTATAAACCATTGATACATCATATTGACAAATCTGAATGCCAGTGAACCTACCAAAGCCTTTCTTGTAGTATCAAAAACTCCTTGCAAACGGCTTACCCCAAAATTGCTCTGATCTTCACGAAAGAAAATGTAATACACATCCATGGATTGATGAATATGGTCTTTAAGCCTTACCATCAACACAATATGAAACTGCTCTGAAAACAATTGTAACTGTCCGGCTTCCATCGACTTATGCTCAAAAGGCAACTGGTCTTTGTGTAACCAGGAGTAACCAACCTGTTCGGAGGTCATTTTTAACAAATAATCGTTTAATCCTTCAACCAATAACTCTTTGGTACGGTACTGATTACCTGTTAGAGTCATTTCACGCCCACCTGTTTCACCATTTCCTGCAATATACAGCATAACCACCCGGTCAATTCCCGGAAACATATCAGGCCACATCTGCAATACTCTGTCCCGGATATTAAGGTATATAGGTGTTGGTAAACGGTACATCAATTACTACTTAACTCAAATAAAGATAAAAGTAATATTAAGCGGCAAATTAAGCAAATAGTTTAGCAGATATTAAGCATTTATTAAGTAATTCAATTTATTTAAGCATACTTAATTATTACTTAAAACACTAATATATAAAATAATAATAATATATTTTTATTGAAATTAATGTAATTTGACTTTTGCATTTAAATCAATGTTTAAGCATAATTAAGCAAATAGTTATGCCAGCAACATCTAACCTTAAAAACAATTTAGGCAACGAACTTTAGCCATAAGCTAACAAATAAGCATGAATCAATAATTGGCGGATCCAAAATTGATTATGTAATCAACCCGGAAAACTATATGACTATTGAAAATTAATCTTAGACACATGAAACATCCATGTCAGAGAAAATTAAAACACAGGAGAATGATTATCCATAGATGTTCCATATGTCAACTAAAAATCATTTTATAAACAGATGAAAAATATTACATTAAACCGGAAACAGTTAACAGAAATGCTCATTAAGGGAATTAATGAAATTCAGGAATTGGCTTGCCAATGGATACTTGAGTTTTTTGACGATCCAATATATTCAAGCCAGCCAAAACAATGGGGCGTGACAGCATTATTGTTGCTACGCCCCGAAACAGCTCTGTCGATACCATTTTATTGTTACCAACAAATCAGAAATAAACCAGATTCGTTAATAAGGCGAAGCATTGATGCTATTAAAAAGTGTTCTTCTTCGTTTATAAACTGTATTAAAGCATTGATGAATACAAATATAAAGTTTGAAAATGTTGGCACAGGAGTAATTAATAAGTCAACTGTTAACCAATTAATTATGGAAACTGATAATTCTTTTTATTTGGTTACATCTGTATCAAACAATCTATTCTCTCAAATCAAATTAAAGATTCCATTTGTAAACTTTCGGCATTTATGTGTGTTTACAGCTGTACTACTCAATTATTCTTCATCTCAAAAAGCCAACCAATTATTAAAAATTTTCAGTTTCATCTCCAAGTTCAAATTCTCCCAATGTAAATCTCTCGACCTTCAATTAAAAATAATTATATTAGCAAAAAAATATTTGCTATGGTTGTCATCAAGTTTCCTTTATTGGTGCAGAAACGCTTGCATTTTCTATTTCAATTCATTTTTACAGCACTTGCAACCATTAAAAAGCTTAGTAAATATTCAATTCTCATCGTCTTAATTTTGTTAAATAGCATTACTGTTGTTAAAGGTCAATTAACAAGTGAGGCGAAAATATCAATTCTAACCTGTGCTCCCGGCGATGAACTTTATAGTCTTTTTGGGCACACAGCTATACGAGTCAGTGATTCCACAAAGCAAGTTGATATTGTTTTTAATTACGGAACGTTTGATTTTAACACTCCAAATTTTTATTTGAAATTTTTACGTGGGCAACTCAATTATATGTTATCGGTAACCACCTTCGACAGGTTTATTTTAGAATACCAGTACGACCAACGTTCGGTGTGGGAACAGGAACTGGATTTATCTGCGAACGAAAAAAATAATCTTTTCCGGGCCTTAATTATCAATGCCGAACCCGAAAACCGTTTTTATCATTATCATTTTTTCTTTGATAATTGTGCAACCAGGGTGCGCGATATGATTGTTAATAATTTGGATGGAGACATTGAATTTCCCTCTTATCCGGAGAATAAAGAAACAAACGTATCGTATCGAGACGCCATAGCTTCCTATTTGCAACAAAAGCGTTGGACAAAGTTGGGCTTGGATATTATTCTGGGTTATCCTACCGATGACGCTGTAAATGGTGAAACCATCCAGTTTTTACCCGATTATCTAATGTCACAATTTAAGCAAGTCAGACGCAAGGATAGCCATAATTTGCTGGTAGGTAAAACCAATACCTTGCTTCAGTTTAATAACTCGGGTCATAAACAATCAAATCTACATTGGATATTACTTTGGATTAGCGCACTGATAATACTAATAGTCTCAGGCATTAGCATTCGTTACAAACTAAACAGTCGCTGGATTGATTATGCATTGTTTACATTAACATCTGCCATTGGCTTATTAATCGTATTTCTTTGGTTTTTTACCCAACACACTGTAACCGGGCCAAATTGGAATATTTTATGGGCCAATCCGTTACATTTGATATTTCTTTTCAGATTTAAAAAGCAGCTTAAGCCTCTTTATTTTGGTTTGCTTTCTGGCGTTATAATTACAACGCTTTTCTTTCTGCTGGTGCCACAATCTTTGCCGACTGAACTAATACCAATTTGGCTGGTTTTATCGTTACGCATATTCCTCTATATCCGAAAGCGTTAAGATTTCATTAACTTTTAACAACCGAACAAATCTATTACCACGCTGTTTTAAAAACTAAAACAGCTTAGTATGGTACGTCTTATTTTTTTAGTTGGGATATTGCTGTTGGTATTTTTCCCTTTAAGTGGTCAAAGCAGTCAAATTCCAAATATATCGGTAAATGATTTACTTCAGCGAATTGAGAGGCCGTCAGACACCATTTACGTTGTAAATTTTTGGGCAACCTGGTGTCAACCTTGTGTTAAGGAAATTCCTGAATTCAATAAAATTCCTCAACGCTTTAACGAGAAGCCAGTTAAAGTGGTCATGGCCAGTCTCGATTTTCCCAATCAAAAAGATGTGCGTTTGATCCCATTTTTAAAAAACCATCAGGTTACCAATCAGGTTATATTATTAATTACACCCCGTGGCGGCGAATGGATTTCGGGAATTGATTCAAAATGGAGTGGAGCCATCCCGGCAACTTTAATCATCCATAGAAACAAAAAACTATTTTATGAAGGAGAATTGACCTTTGAAGAGATTTCAGTAATGATGTCGGAGGTTTCGAAATAATAAACCAAGCAATAAATAATTAATTCCGAGCATGATTCGTTAAACACATTCACGAATGATAATTCATCATGCGGGTTACATTCGGTTTAATTGTAAAAATTATTAACGGATGAAAACAAAAATGTTGATGTTGGCCATTTTATTGGCTTTTTCAGGAATATCGGTATTGGCTCAGTTAAAAATTGGCGATAAGGCACCCGATTTTAAACTGAAGAATATTGATAATAAATGGGTTTCATTAAGTGATTTCAACTCGCAAAAAGGAGTTGTAATTGTTTTTACCTGTAACCATTGTCCTTACGCTAAATTGTATGAATCGCGTTTGGTTGATTTGCAAACCAAATATGGGAAAAAAGGGTTTCCGGTTGTGGCAATAAACCCAAACGATTCCACCATTGTGGCTGAGGATAGCTTCTCTAAAATGGTTGTCAATGCAAAGGAAAAAGGCTTTAATTTTCCATATTTGCTTGACGACAAAGCATTGTTTCAGAAGTATGGGGCCACACGTACACCACATATTTACCTGCTCGAAAAATCAGGCAATGCATTTAATGTTGCATACATTGGCGCCATCGATGATAACCCTCAGGATGCCAACGATGTTAAAGATGCCTATTTAGCTCAGGCCATTGAATCGTTATTAGCCGGTAAAAAACCATCTGTAACTGAAACAAAAGCCGTTGGATGCAGTATAAAGTTTCGTAAATAGCGGCAAAACTTAGAATACATGATGTTTTTTTATAGAACATCATGTAATTTTAAACATTATTTTTGCCTGGAAAACTATATTTTTGTATCGAAAATCAAACGGCAATAATGACCATTAAAAATAAAATCTTTCTCACAGCATTTGGACTAACCGTGGGCATGGCTGCCAAATACCAATTAGGTCCATCTATAGAAACCTACGGAAATGATTTTACCCCACCAGTACCTGTTGCAACATCCTTAAGAGTCTCGGGTTTTTTTTCCGATGATATTAATTTCAATCATTTCGACCAGCGTATAACCCGATTTCTTAACCAGTGGAAAATAGCAGGTGCATCAGTGGCTGTTGCTAAAGATGGAAAAATGGTGTTTACCAAAGGTTATGGATTTGCCGATAAAGAAAATGAAATTAAAGTTGAGCCATACCATTTATTCAGAGTGGCTAGTATTTCCAAATTGATTACTGCTGTAGGCATCATGAAGCTGGTTGAAGATGGAAAACTTACTTTAAATCAGAAAGTTTTTGGAGATAATGGTGTTCTCAACGCTTATCCTTATAATAATTACCTCGATAGCAGAGTTGAAAACATTGAAGTGGTGCATTTACTAAACCACTCGGGGGGGTGGACGAACCGTTGGGGCGACCCAATGTTTATGCCTCAGGTAATTGCAGAAGGCAGAGGAAGTGGCTTGCCAGTATCAGACCAGGATATTATTTCGTTTATGTTGGGTAAGCGACTTCATTTTACACCTGGCACCATGTCGTCATATTCAAACCTTGGATATGCCATTTTAGGTAAAGTTATTGAAAAGGTATCCGGGCAAGATTATGAAACTTATATCAAATCCAGCGTATTGTATCCTTTGGGTATTTTTGATATGAGATTGGGAGGAAGTTACCCCGAAGATAGATATCAACTTGAAGTAAAATACTATGAACCAGATGATAATATTCTGGTTGACGATTTTTCGGGAAGCGGACAGAAGGTTCGGAAATCTTATGGTGGAAATGATATTCAAACGCTTGGAGCTGCTGGCGGATGGATTGCTTCATCGACTGATTTACTAAAGCTGATGTTGTCGATTGATGGGTTACCAACGCATCCCGATATTTTAAGCCCTGAGAGTATTGAAAGCATGATTACTCCGGCAGGACCTGGTTTACATCCGCTTGGCTGGCGCGGAGTAACTAACCGTTATTGGTATAGAACCGGAACGTTGGCTGGAACTTCAACTTTAATGGTGCGTAGGTGCGATGGAATCTCGTACGTTATTTTATTAAACAGCTCGAGCTGGAAAGGTTCTATGCTGGCAAATGATATGCTTTCGGTTATGGAACAAGGCCTTTCAAAAGTTCAGGAATGGCCACAACGCAATTTATTCGACCTGGCTACTACAAAATCCATTTCAGCCAAACGAAATGTAGTCGTTTTCTAAAATATCCATTTTTATTTAATTGCTTACTGATTTACGTTGATTTATTGTTAAATCACAGAGAAATACTGATCGGGTTGCAGATTTGTTGAGAAGTGTTTTTATTCTTGCTGGTAACTTCAGGTTTATAGATTCAACATATTAGGAATTAATATTTTTTTTGTCACTATATTCTTTCCTCACATAATTACGCAATTATTTATGTTCTCCCATATTTTTGCTGTAAAATACTTCCGTACAATCGTTGGCTTTGATATTAAAACAAATCCGTTTGTCTTATAATTTGTATTATGTTAAATATCATATATAAAAAGAAACAGGAAATTAATCCTGTTTCTTTCTTTAAATTTTCTTAAGATTATTCTTTTAAGCTATTGATGCGACTAACCACATCATTATATTTATCGTTCATCTCCAAACGGTAATATAAACTCTTCAAGGTTTCAAGCACATGTTCTTCGTTGGGCTTAGCAGCATCAGCACGTTCAACAAAAGGTAACGCTTGTTTAAAGTG
>CAZFTD010000016.1:0-33479 GCA_964521525.1 uncultured Marinilabiliaceae bacterium
GATAAGTCTGGAAAGATGCTGAGACATCTATAAAAACTTACAAATCTTCTCTATCTATCTTACATCTAAATATCTTTTATCTAAATTTAAACAGTTACTTTTTATTTCTACCTAACCCAATTATTTACACATGAAACCACACTTCGGCTTTGCCAACCAACACTGCGGGCCAGCGCATCGTCAAAAGTATAAGAATTGCGCATTTTTCGAAGTTTATATACCGAAACCGGCATTGGTTTTCGTAATAACAAGCTAATAAAATCGAAACCAATAGCAGCCATATATACTATAAAATATGGCACATTAAGTGTTTTCCTTTTCTTTAATGCTCCGGTAATAGCATCTGATAACTCTTTAAATGATGGGTGCTGACCATCGGTAATATGATAAACCCCTCCTATATCCCACACTTTAACAATAAAAGGAGCAATATCATCAGCCAAAACCATAGATCTTCTGGCTTTTCCACCATCAATATTAAAATACCGCCCTTTTGAAATGGCGGTAACCATATCTCCCAAATTGCCCGGGGCATTTTTGCCCACAATTAATGGCGGGCGTAAAATTGTGATAATAACACCATGTTCTTTGCCCCATTCCTGCAGAAGCGTTTCACCCATTGCTTTGCTTTTCCCATAAGGGTCAGATGCATTCATAGGTGTTTTTTCATTAACCAGATTGCCATTATCGAGACCATACACCGATACAGAACTAAAAAACAGAAACTTTTTCGGATATAACCCCGACTCAGTTATGGCTGTAAGCAAATTGAGAAGTCCATTATAATTAACATCAAAAAAAGCTTTGGCATCATCATCGTTTCTTGGAACCTGATGTGCTTTGCCTGCCAAATGAATAACGGCATCGAACGATTGAGAAATAACCGGTTTTTCCTTTGATAAATCGCAAACCAAATCATCGTCGGGCATCAAACCAAGTGTTACCAACTTATAAGCATCTTTTAAAAAGTTGGCAACATATTGCCCCACAAAGCCCGAAGCCCCTGTTATTAGAATAGATTCCATGTTTATACTAAACCTTAAAGCATACTTATATTTTATAATCTCACTTTCAGTCTTTCAAAACCTTTTGAATAATTTCAAGATATTTAGCCGCCAGCGTTTCTCGATTAAACAGCGTTTCTGCATTATTGAAAGCCGCCATTGCTTTTCTTTTACACAATTCCTCATTAATTATGAACTCCTGAATGGCATTGGCCATTGATTCATCATCACCGGGAAAAACGTTGATACCGCAATCAGTATCAACAACCAGTTCTGAAATCCAGCCGGTGGTGTTTTGAATAATTGGAACACTGGCAGCAAACGAATCAAACATTTTATTGGGCGATACAGTATTTAAAACAGGCAATGGTTTAAAACAAACAAATGAAGCTGTTGCCTTATGAAACCAATTAACCACTTCGTGTTTAGGAATAAGGCCTAAGAAACTGACATTATTAAGATGGTGTTGTTGTGCATAATTTTCAAGTTCGAGGCGCTCGGCTCCATCGCCAATAATTATAACTGAATAATTATCAACATTACGGCTATTTAATAATTTCACACCTTTTAAAATACTCATTACATCATCCATAGCACCTAACGAGCCTGCATAAATAAAATACTTATGCTGGTCATTACTGCTTCCATTTTCATATCTTCCAAACAGCTCAATATCTGAAGCATTGGGTATAATTTCTGTTTTCACAAGAGGAAATCTGCTATTTATACTTTCAGTCATTCCTTTTGAACAGCCAATGACAACTTTGGCATTTTTATAGCAAATTTTTTCGAACCAAAGGGCCAGCTTACAAGCCAGTTTATTTTTAAGCAATCCCATTTCAATGGCACCTTGTGGCCACAAATCGCGAACCTCAAAAATATACGGTTTAAAGCGAAACCATTTGGCCATAATTACCGGTAAACCAACCGTTATGGGTCCCGAACTTGCAACTGCAACATCAAAAGGATGTGTTAATGCAAACCAAACCGACAGCTTTGAGAAAACAATAAAACGCCAAATTCGCTTAAGTATTGAAAACCGGTTTGAATCGCCGGAGTTGATAATGATTAAGTTAATGCCCTCAATGGTTTGTTTTTCGATAAGCTTTACTGCCCTAATGTCAGATTTATCGTAAGGCGACGTCACAACAGTAACTTTGTGCCCTTGTTCCACCCACCTTCGGGTTAATTCATAAACCCGGGTACTCCATTTGCCCTTCGGTGTTCCAAAATATTGATAAAAGAATAAGATTCTCATTTTTGGGGTGTTGTTTCGTCAGGTTCCAACATTGAAAACTTACGGGTAAACCGTTTAAACTTCCCCATAGGGGTTCTTTCGAGCGAATCTTGTTGAATAACTCTTATTTCCAAATCAGGTTCCAGAAAACTAAGGCTGGTTTTCTTAAGATTCTCAATTTCTTTGTCTAAGAGAGGCTCTTTTACTGATATTTTAATTTCAAAAACTGAAGGCGATAATTGATTAACGGTGTATTCGTTAATTTTGTGACAATGGCTGGTAAACTCTTTAAAAACATAGTAAAACACTGAGTCGCCGGCCACTTTTTTCCCTGATTTAAGGATGGCACATTCTTCAATTCTACCTTGCAGGTTTACCAAATATCGTTTATTATCGAAGTTTTCGATGGCTGCTAAATCGCCAATATCATATTTAACAAACGGCGTTCCCCTGTTAAACAATGAAGTGATAATAACATTACCAACCGCTCCGTTGGGGCAGGATTTACCTGCATCATCAATTATTTCGGTATAAACCAGTTCATCAGATAACAACCACTTATTATTTCGGCCAAAACCAATAACACCAACCTCCGACGAGCCATACTCATTATACACGGGTACGCCAAAAGTTTCTTCAATAAGTAACTGTTCCTCGGAACTGCACATTTCAGAAGTTACAATGCAGGAGGTAAGCCCCGGACATAAGGTTTTAAGTTTTAAATTCTTTTTTGAAAGATATTTTGACAGGGTTATAATTGGGTATGAGTAGCCATAAATATATTTAAAGCGCTTTGACGAGAAAAGTTTTAACCAGGCTTCTATATTCTCATCTGAAAGATTGTATGTATTAAATCGGTATCGGTTGGATATCCTGTCCTTAAATCTTTCTGTTAATCGGGATTTTAAGCTTAAAGGAATACCATAAAATCGTGCCTGCAAATCGTTTAAGGAAGCGCCAGTTGATTGGTATCTGTCAGACAATAAATACCAGGTTAAAGTGTGTGTTAAGTAATCAGTTTTAAACAGAAACGGATTCCCTGTTGAACCCGATGTACGTTTACAGTAATATTTCGGATATTGGTTGGTATCTGGAATAACAGGTATGCCCTGTTCTCTGATGATTGATTTATTAATAACAGGTATATCATCCCAGCTGGCAGGGTATTTCCCGACAAAATTGCGGTATGCCATGTTATTATTATAATGATAATCAAAAATTCGCCATCGCTGCTGCTCCAGCCAATCTGGTTGTTGTAATGCCAATTTTATCTCCTTAAACTTAACAGATGCCTCTTTTACAGGAAATCCCAATAGTTTTAAGACTGTGAAGAAATTCATACAAAAAGATTTACGATAAAACCCAGTTAAACGATTTTAACAAGCCGATTGATTGATCCATCACAGACTCCAACCGGTAAGGTTGTGTGGTGTTTAGTATCCCTTTACTGATTTTATCTGCTAACAAATCGTTTTCAATTAATTTTTCCACTCCACGCCTTAAACTATCAACATCTTCAGGTTCAACAAGAATAGAGCTCTCTTCGTTTTTAAAGTATTCGCCTAAAGCATTGAATCGGGTAATAACGATTGGAATACCGGCCAGTCCGGCTTCAACCAGAATACCCGGCAGGCCTTCTCCTTTATGAAAAGTGGGCAGAGCCAGAAAGTGATATTGAGTTAAAGTTGATTGCACTGTTTGAGGTTCAATAATTCCCTTATAAACGCATAATCCTTCCGATTTGTCAATAAGCTGATAGAATTCAGCGGCATAAGCATCATCTACCGGCCCATAGATATCGAGATTAATTATATGGCCAGATGATTTTGCAAGGCTAATAATGGTTTCAATTAATACCGAAACACCCTTTGTACGAGTTACCCGTGATACAAAAACGGCTTTGTTCCGGTTTAAATCAGATAACGACCACCTATGTCCACTATCTTTTCGCGGATTGTAAATAACCCATACCTTTCTAACACCCAAATGCTCAAGACTCTCTTTTAACGAATCTGATTCAACAAAAATGCCATCTAAGCTATTTAAAAACTTAACAAAAAAGAATCGTTCTGTTTTTAACAGGTTTTCCAGTTGCTGGCCAAATAATCCTCCAATCACATACAATACCCCCTTTTTATTAAAAACTGATTTAACTATCCAGAAAAAAGGAATAATAACAAAACGCCCTTTTACATTAATCGAAAGAATAACCTGACGAGCTTTTAAAATTGCCCATAATAGTTTAATTAACAGAACCAGTTTAAAGCCCTTACGACATATTGTATCGAACCAAATAAAGTTGTGATATCCATGTGCAAGAAATCCTTCTTTAAGAAAATTATTCTTAATTCCATCGCCATTATAGGGAGGTGCAAAAGGGCCAATAAAGAGAGTTTGGTTTTTATCCGACATCTTATCAAATCATTTTCTTATAAAGATTTATAATATTGGTAATAGCTCCTCTGGTTGAAAAATTGTTGATTATTCTACTGTTTAAAAGAGAGGCATCCTTTTTTGCTTCGTGACTGTTATTAAGATAATACAAAATTTTTTGGGCCAGCACTTTATGGTTCTGAGGTTCGACCAGTTTACCGCACTCGCCATTATTTAATACAAGGGCACAATCACCAACATTGGTGCAAACAACCGGTAGTCTGGCCAAACCATATTCCAATAAAGAAACAGGCAAACCTTCTGAAACAGACGATAATACTCCGATGTTACACGCCGACAGAATGGCTTCAACATCGTTTCTGGAACCCAGTACATGTACTTTTTCTGCGAGTTGGTTGTTTTGGCTTATGTGGTTAATTATACTATGATAATAATCATCATTAAAATGGCCGCCCACTAAATATAATCTGGCCTGTGGATATTGAGATAATACAATTTCAAAAGCATTAAGTAAATTGTGGTGATCTTTTTGAGGTCGGAGATTAGCTAAACAAACAATTTTTGGGTAACTGTCAATATCAGGAATATTGAGGCTAGCATTGGTTATTTCTTCAAAATTAAGTTTTGCAAAATTAGGAAGAAATGACACTTTAGAAGCATCTATTTTTAATTTTGAAACTGCAAAATTGAGCAGCTTCCCGTTCACCACAAAAGCATGATTCAGAAATGGCGCCAGCAATCGTAACACAATCCAGGGGCGCTTATGAAGCTGTTCACTAAAACCAAAATGATCGTGCCAAACTACTTTTAACCCGGGTGTAAATATTTTTACCAATACACACCAAAAAACAGAGGAGGAATGAGCATGAATTATCTGGATATTATTCCTTAAAACGTATTTCCTCAGTTTAAAGAACGATTGAACATCTAAAACGCTCTTCTTTTCGAGAATTAGGGTATGTACCTTATTGCCAATAAATTCCTCCAACGGACCTCCAAAATGTGTTGCGCAAAGATGGCTTTCAACGCCTTCATCGGCCAGGGCATTTGCAATATTTACAGCCATTCTTTCTGCCCCGGCTGCTATTAATGAGTCTATTACCGATAATACCTTCACAGATTATTCTTTAAAGATAATGGAATTCAATAGTGTTCGAAATTTGAATCTCAGGCCGGGAATTGGTGAAAATTAAGCAAGTAATGCTTTAATGTCCTCTTCGAAACGCTCAAGGGTAAATTGACGCGCCCAATTCATGGCGGCTATGCACATATCACTATATTGATTAGGAGCATTTATTAATTTCATTATTTCAGATGCTACCATTTCAGCATCAGGCTCAACTAAAATTCCTCGTTCGTATTGCCCCACCATTTGCTTAACGCACGACACATTGGTGGTTAAAGGTAGGCACCCCCACCACATTGATTCAGCCACCACTTTTGGCCACCCTTCCGATTGAGAGATAAAAATCAGGAAATGTGCTTTTCTGAAAAACTCACTTACCTCGTCAGGACTTTTTTTGCCGTGTAAGCAAACAGAATCATCCAATAATCTATCAGCAACATATTTAGCGAGCTCTTGTTTTTGAGCGCCATCGCCAATCACATCTAATGATACTTTAAAACCTTTCTCCCGAAGTAGCTCAAGTACCTGAACCGAAACTAAAGGTCGTTTATTTTCGGTAACAGTGCCAACAAATAAAAGTTTTATTTCGTCTATAGCATCAAGAGAACGAACATTAACGGGAATAAGGTCCTTTTGGGTGTAGGATGCGGTGTAAAACGGTAAAACGTTTGGACTTTTTTCATTCCAGTCGCCATATACCAAAACCTTGGTGTTATGAGTCAGCCACGATGAGCGTAACAAATGTTGTTGCAATCTGTAACTTAATGGCTGTTTGCTGTTCCAATCCCAATTATTGGCATATTTAACTGTTTTAGGTTTAAAAGGGAAAAACAGTTGAGCAAAGGCCCCCAACAAACCCATATTTGCGGGACATCGTAAATGAATATGCGAAGCCCAAAACATTCCTTTAAAAATTTGAAATAAGATTACGGGAATATTCAATAAAGAGATAAGGACTTTTTTGGGGCTGGTAAACTCAATGGCCGGCACAGGTATAAACTCCAGTTGAGGATGTTCATAATACGATTCAAGCGGGTCGAGGTTTTTATGAACAATCGGGGCAATAACTTTTACTTTACCAACATACTTAAACCATAAATTCATTTCACGAACATATGGCGTGTAACCACCAATTTGCCCATTGCTATTTTTATGAATTACAGCAGAAATTATTAAAAACCTGGGAGTTAAAATCATTGTAAAAATATCGGCATTTTAGCAAAAAAAGAACAACCCCAACATCAATCAATCGCCAAATCATTAGTCTGAGAGTCGGAAGAATTATCCTCCTTTGGAGAGGCCATAATACGCATAAAAGCAGCACCCATAAGCACTCCAGGAAGAGCCAGTCGCATAGCACCATGAAACATGGTAAAAATGCTTAAGAGAAAAAAAGCGATAAAGAAGCACTTATTAACAGGATGTTTGGCGTGATAGAAATATAAAAACGGTAAAATAATCATGCCTACAAGGATAAAAAAGACCCCGAAAAGTCCGTGCTCAGAAAGCAATCTGGTGTATTCGGTATGAGAGGCTGCAGCTTGTCCAAACCGGCGCGACCGGTAACTTTCACCCATTCCAAATCCAACCCCTAAGATGGGGTTCTCGAGAAAAACATCAATTTCAGCCTGCAACAATTCATCCCTTCCCGAGAGCATGCTTTTATCACCCATACTTCTGCCGGAAACTACCTCTACTGTACTTTTGCCCTGATAACGGTATAATAGGTAATTATTGGTTAATTTGTTAGCATATAAAAAGACACCTACAAAAAACACAATGCCCATAAAAACATACGGAATTGCTTTCCGCACTTTCTCTCTGAAACTATTATAGGAATAATATAAAACCACTATGGAGCCTAAAAGAGCTAAAATACTGCCAAAAACTCCGCCCCTCGAAAAAGTAATTAAAGCCCTTAAAACCAAATAAAACAATAAAACCCAGTCGAGCCAATTATATGGAGTAATATTTTTGCCATTAACCTTATAAAGCATTACTAATAGAATAAACCAGCCCAAAACAGTAGAAACCTGATTAGGCCCAAAACCACCTGCAGCCTGTGCGCTCGATTGCATGCTGGTAAATTCAAGCGATGATATATTTGCAACCAATGTTAAACCGGCAACTATTGTAAAAGCAGGAAGAACGGCAATTCTTAGTTGTGTAAAAAAATCTTCTTCAAAGAAGGGCCTTTTATAAAAATATAACCCAGCAAAAACAAGGCTTAAAGGGCCTGAGGCATTAAAAAGAATCATACTCCTGATTGACTTATCAGGATTGCCCTCAACCAGAAAAAAAGCAGGAATCAATAATACCAGCATTAAAACAAAAGGCCATGCAATAAATTTTCTTTTGCTTATAATAAGGCCTGTTATAAGTATGATTATGGAAAGGTACTTTCCCAACTCCCACGAATAAGGAGCTCCGGCCATCCGGTAAATCATCTCAAAGCCCATAATGTAAAGGGCATAAAACCCGGCTCTGTTGCCGCGGTCGAGCCTATAAATCACATCAATAAACATCAATAAAAAGAAAACAGGAAATACCATAGCTACCATGCCTCTGGAGAATTTAAGCATGGCTCCGATAAGCAGATGGATAACTATTAATGTTATAAAACCTGATTTGCTTTTTATTATCTCAATCATGGGTTAAAGATAAAAATAACTTATGAAACACGATTAACGATAATGCTTTTATAAAACTCAATATTGTCGGCCACCAATTTGTCAACATTAAAATTCTCGAAAGCAAATTTATGCGCCCGTTGGCCTGTTTCAACAGCTTGGGTTGGATGTTCGAGAAAATGATTAACCTTCATGGCTATATCTTTAGCATCGTAGGGATTACAAAGCAATCCGGTTACTCCATCCTGCACTGCTTCGGGCCCGGGACCTTCCTGACTTGCCACAAGCGGTTTTCCCATGGCTAACACTTCGAGCCAGGCTATGGGCATAGCCTCCATAAAGGATGGCAACACCACTATTTCACTTTTTCTGATATAATCGGGAACCTGATTGTGTGGAACAGGCCCTGTGAATTCTATAAATGGAATTAAGTTTACCGGAATAGAAGCCTTCATTTTAGCAGTGTATGATTCGCCGGTATACTTGCTAACGAGGTCGCGACCAACCAATTTTAATCGTACATGTGGGTGCTGTTGAATAATATAAGGAAAGCTTTCGATAAGCTTACCAACACCCTTTTTCTCGCAAATGGTACCCAAAAATAAGAGTTCACCCTTGTTAACTCCCGGATTATCAACAATATTAAATTTCTTACAATCGACAAAGTTATAAATAATCCGGAATTTCTTTTTCAAATTAAGCAGCCTGGAGGTTTCGGAACCAACAAAACCTGAAACCGCAACTAAATAATCGGCATTATTAAACGACCTTATTTCCTGCCATGCTTTCCATTTATTTACGTTACGATTCTCGCTTTTTGCAAAAAAATGGTGACCACCATGCATTCTGATAAGTTTTACATAAGCCGTTTTTTTGGGTAAAAATGCCAAACCCCACTCGGGTGTTTCAACAACATCAATAGGATTTTCTTTATGTATTTGTTTTATTTTCCTACGAATACGATAAGCGTTCTCAATAAAAGACCCTTTTCGAAAATATTTTGGTGCCGGCAAACGAATCAGTTTAACCCCTTGGTCAGTAATCACTTCTTCTTTTGCTCCAACTCCAATACCCAACACAGTAACCTGATGGCCTTTTTTAAAAATTTCGCGACCAAGCGTTTGAATAAAACTCCCTATTCCGCCGGTAGCCCATAATGGATATTCGTGTGATATAAAACAGATATGCATTTAGAAGCTGTTTTGATTGATTTAATAAGTTAACCTATATCGGGGTTATGGTTTTATTGCATTTTTAACACATCCAAAGCCTATTAAGGAAAGAAAGAGCAATGCGAAAACCTTTAAAGTCATTTTTTGAGAAAATGTTTTAAAAGAGCAATATGTAAAATACTCTTTAATTTTCAATCCTCGGGCAATTCCCCACACATTTCCAAGGTTCTTTAGCGAATACATTTTAAAAATGAGAGCCCGGTTGTAATGACAAAGCGGTATGCCCATCATTTTTTTATCTAAATTGTATCGCAAAACAAAGTTTTCCCTCAATTTATAAGTGTCGTTAACGGCAAAAAGAAACTTCTTAACATTAGTAGTATGCGAAATACTCCCCGAAACAATCCGATAAACCGCAGTCGCCTCTTTAACAAATCCGAGCTGAGAATTTCTGGCCACTTCCAAAACTAAACGGGTGTCACCCATCAGCATGGTTCGGTCGTTAAAATCGTCCTTTAAAATATCCAAAGCATCGAATAACTTGTCAGCTCTAAACATAATAGAGCAAAATTCAATGTATTTCGATTTTAACAACTCAGGAATAACCTCATCGCGATTCACAACATATTTGTTACTCTCTCCGGTTATGGTTAATGTATCGTTATCAAGCAGTTTTACAGGCGAGTACACCAATCCTATTTCTGCATTGGCATTAAAAATATCTACCTGCTTTTGAAGTTTGTACTCATCAATCCAATAATCATCACCTTCGCATATGGCAATATATTTCCCCTGACACATTCTAAAGCAGGATGAAAGATTGCGTGCATAGCCCAGATTGTTTACCTGATTTTCGTATCTAATAATAATTGGGCCCTGATATTGCTCTACAATATTTGTGATGACGGTATTTGTATTATCTGTGGAACAATCGTTTGAGATTATTAATTCAACATTAAAGTTGCATTTCTGCATTAAAACACCATTAATGGCTTTATCAATATACTTCTCATGATTGTAGGTGGTCATTACCACGCTTACCAAAACCGAATCAGCCTTACTCATAATATCATCCATTAAAACATTGTTTTTAGTATTGAAAAACACTATTGTCCAATAAAAAATCTTTTCTTCGTTTAAGTGCTCTCCCGATGAATCGGGATTACTTTTTTTCTCCAGCAAAAAAAAGTAAGCAAAAAATGCCGCCGCTGCAGATAATTTCCTAAAAATCACATTAATTGACTAAAATCCGGGAACTCGCTACGCTCAAACAGCCCGGATTTCTTAACGTCAATTAATCTGATTTTCTTAACGGAAATTCTCTGAGGCGGAAAGCTAGCCCCGGAAAACAAAAAACTACCGACTTCCTTATGTAAAAACACTTTCAAGTAAATTCTAAAAATTTTATCGGACACTAATGATTGAAAAATTGGAAACTGTTTAAATTCTATTTTGATTTTTTGGAAAGATGAGCATAAGTTGTTACCAGGCAGTCCAGCCACCATCAATAATGAGGTTATGGCCAATTACATGACTACTGGCATCGGAGGCCAAATAAACTATACCACCGCGCAACTCTGTTTTATCGCTCATTCGGCCAATGGGTATGAGCTGCTCAAAACGCTCGAGAAACAATCCCTGATGACCATTCCAAATACCACCCGGGGTTAATGCATTTACTTTAACACCTTTATCGGCCCAAAGGGTAGCAATATATTTTGTTAATGCCACCACACCGTGTTTACTAACCGAATAAGCTACCGGTTGCGATATTCCGGTACCCGGGTAAATGCGATGATTTGGACTAACAACTCCATATAACGAGGCAATATTGATAATGGAACCTTTTTTCTGTTCAACCATATAACTTCCAATAACCTGGCATCCTAAAAACGTGCCGGTTAAATTCACATTCATGATGTTATTCCAGTCTTCCAACGGAAATTTTTCAAAAGTGGCATCAAAGTTTTTAGATTTACTTTGATTAGTGAACCCGGCATTGTTAACTAAAATATCTATTCGTCCGTAGCTTTCAAGGGCAAACTGGCGTAATTTTTCCCAGCTTTCTTTGCTGGTAACATCGGCAACAAAGGTGTCCACTTTATAATTTTCGGCAGCTAAAACATCGGCAGCTTTATTCAGTGCAGGCTCATTGTAATCGGCCAAAATAACCTTAGCTCCTTGGTCAATTAGTGCAATAGCATGTTGTGCAGCCAGCAAACCTCCTCCACCTGTAATAATGGCAACTCTGTCGGTTAAATCGAAAATGTTATTTGTTATCATATTTGTTTTCTTATCAGATGTTTAACTAAAAAAGATAGGTTGTGATGGTAACTACTATAAATTCCCTTTAGTCATTAAAAACTCAATAAACTCAAAATCGAGCATGGTATCAATGTCAATGGCACGGTTGCGTGGCATGGGACTAATCATACATTTAGCTTTACTCCAATGCTCATAATTATAAAGAGCCTCTCGTTTTACAACATATGCTGCCGGACTCAAACCATAAACCGCTGGTGCATCTTGCCTGCATACAATAGGTTTCTCAGGAATTTTTACAATCCGGGCAAAACCCTCTTCGGTAATTTCCATCATGTTAAAATATGGATTTCGTTCGGGTTCGTAACCGGTAATTACAACGTCGGCAGCAGGATTATCCAGGGCAAGCTGTATGGCTTTATCAATATCATCGGATGTTTTTAAAGGAACTGTAACATCCAAATCGACCAGATAATCAACCTTAACACCATATTGCTTTTCGTAGAATTCCAAGGCATGAATAAAAACATGCCATTTGCTGGCTGAATCGTTGCTTAAATAATCGGGCCGGTAAAATGGCACCTTTGCCCCGGCTTCCATGGCAATATTGCCAATAACAGGGTCGTCGGTTGAAATAATTAAATCGTTTATTAACTTACATCTGTTAGCCTGTTCAATGGTATGAACAATAAGCGGTTTGCCGGCTAACAACCTTATATTTTTATTGGGAACCCCTTTAGAGCCGCCTCTGCAACAAATAGTGGATAATATCATTATTTAATGTTTAATAGAAGATGGATTGATGAATGCTAATTGTTTGCATGATAATTTAGCGGCCAAAACAAGTTTTAAACTTTTAACTCCTTGGCTAAAAGAACATAAACGTTCGTCGCCACGCCCACTCATAAATGATTTTACAATTTCTACAAACCTGTCGTTACGGTCGAAAGTGCTAAAGTCGAACTCGTTGTTTTCCTTTGATGCATTTAACCAAAGCACTTTTCTTAGTGCCAAATCCCACGTTATAGTTCCCCGGGTCCCGGTAATTACGCAATTGCGTATTAATTGCCGTTGATGATAATCCAGATGAATGGTGGCTGAAATGTTACGGTTAAATCTCAATAAAACATCGGCTACATCTTCGGTTTCAATTTCCAGTTCCGGATTATGCTGGTAAAAGGCAGCTACCATTTCAGGTTCACCTAAAAGCCAGCATAAATAGTCGAACTCATGAACCAAATCCAGCATAACGCCTCCACCTTTTTCCTTTGAGGCGCTCATGCCTTTACGGTGGTCTTCATGCGGACGCCAATCGGGCAGATATTGACCCACAAAAGCATTGGCCGATAAAACCTGACCAATAGCACCGGAAAGCATCAATTCCCGAACCTTCATAAGACCCGGGTCGAAATGCAAATCGTAGCCTACCGCAATATTACCTCCTGATTCAAGGTATGAATCAACAAAACCAAAATCGTTTAACTGATGACTAACAGGCTTTTCAAGATATATGTTAGGGATTTTATAACTAATAAAATCCTTTAGATCGTTATAATGAAAGGCGGTAGGAGAACAAATAAATCCATGCGAAAAGCGGTGATTTTGACAAGCTTGGGCAACGCTGGTATAAGCAGGCAGGTTGTTAAACAGAGCATCGGGTTTCGATTTGGAGGTGACCAATGCAATATCGGTATAGCCCAGAGCCAAAAGGTTTGTCAGGTGTCGTTTCCCAATGGAGCCAATTCCTTTTATCAGAATCATTATTTAGTAACTGTTAAAAGTTAGAAGTAAGATTATTAGATTTAAGATAGATAGAGAAGATTTATAAGTTTATTAAGATGTCTTAGCATCTTTCCGAACTCACCAGCCATCGGCAGGCAGGTCTATCCGTCTAACATTCTTATCCCGATTCCCGGGATTCCGTAAACTTCAAGTCTAATCATCTTAATAATATATTTTAAACAGCTTCCAACAGAGCTTTGGTTATATTATCTGAGGCTTTTTCAACCGGATGCAGGATTACTTTCTCAACCCAGGCTTTGCGTTGTAAAGAATGATTGCTGCCATATTCGATTGAATACATGATTTTTCCGGCAATATCGTTTTTCGACATAATCCAGATAACTGCCTCGGGTGAAGGCATGCTTCTGAAGTGCTGGTATTGGTATATTTCATCAATGGAGTAAAAACTACCGGCATCATCGGGGTCGTAATTAACATAACACGCCGGCTTATCGAACATGCTATAATCGTGAGCCATTGTTGAGCCCACATTATAAACCATATCGCAATGATAGGCCACATTAACCAGCATCACCACATCTTCGAAACTGGGATAGGTTAAAGTCCAGTTTTCAATATCATTTTTCTCAAATGTCCACAACGGGTCCACCGGAATAATAACATTTGAAAAATCTGCCAAAACTTTGTCGAAGCGAGCGCTCCAGTCAACCGGGCAGCGGCGGAAAAGAATTTGCGGACGCTTTTCAACAGGAATATCCTGAAGAGCCTCTGCAAGGTCTTTTAGGTAAACCTGGTCGTAGGGGCTTGTTAAGGTATCACCACCAGAGTAACATATTATGGGTCGGTTGGTATCGAAGCCATACTTTTGACAAAACTCGTTACGTGTGAGCAAGTACTCCTGTTTCCTGTAAAATTCAAACTGAGGCGTTCCTGTTACAATCACATCATCCTGAGGCACTTCGGGATAATAAATCCTCATTTCATCCTTCATATAATCTGACCACACAAAATACTTATCGGCCCTAAAAGCCATACGGGCTTTAGGAAGATTATCCCACGAATAAATAGCTGTTACCGTTTTTATTCCCAATTTTTTAGCAGCCTCGAAAAGTGGTGTTGCCAATATTGACCGCTGATGCGTACACAAAATAACATCAGGCTTAGTATTTTGTAGCAAAGTTATATAAGCATCTAAAAATGGCGACCTTTGAGCCTGGGCCTTATATTTTTCCCCAATTTTTAATATGGCTTTGTACGATTTGTAGAAATGTGAGAAAAACTCAATTCCAAAATAGAAAAATTGAAGCATCCGGGTTCGTTTGGGTGGACGCCAGTTTGTTATAATGGTTGGATTATTGAGTTTTTTGCCAAAGAATTTTAACCGGGTTAAGCAATCGAGTTCTCTGTAAAATTTTTCTAATGGCGACTCTTTATAATCAGGCAATGTATGCGACTCTATTTCAACACCATGTATTCTTTTGGTTTCGCTTAGGGCGGTATCTCCTATTTTATGATAGATAATTACTTCAGCATTTTGCTCCTTTAGCTTTTTTATTAGGTCGGAGAATAAATAATTTCTGATACCAACACCATCGGGTAAAAAAATTGCAACTCTTTTATTTAACATGTTCTAAAGAATTCGTGTATTAAGGAATTGTGTTATAATGTCGTTTTGTTAAGCTCTTTTACCCCTAAATCCCCTAAAGGGGACTTTACAAGATGCCCTGGAAATTCCCCCTTCAGGGGGTTAGGGGGTAGAATGAGTAGCAATAAATTTTCTTAACTAAGCGACATTGAATTGTGTTATTAAAAACATTTGTTTTAGACAGTTAAATCTCTAAACAGTTTTTGTTTAGGGATTTCCCAGAAAGCATCTTTTGAGATGGTCTCGACAAACAATTGCGCACTATTGCCAACCCCAAACTGAGCCGAAGTGTCAACATGTTTTAGGTCAAGTGCTTTTCCAATGGCCTTTTCTATATCATCCTGCTGATACCCGCAATTAATAATGCCACTGTTAAGTGCCCTGTTATTCTGACGTGTTCCAATATTAATGCTGGGTAAGCCATAATAAGGAGCTTCGCGAATTCCGGCGCTTGAATTTCCAATCACAAACCGGGCATTTTTAAGCAACACTAAAAAATACTCGAACCTGATAGAGGGGAATATTCTAAATCGTGGATTATCCTGAAAACTTTCGTAAGCTTTAAGAATGCTGTCAGACCCCAAATCGTTGTTAGGATAAACCACCACGTAGTTCAGGTTTGAGTTTAAAGTTGCATTTACCAATTGGCGTGCATATTGCTCAATAAACCGAACTTCGGTAGTAATTGGATGAAACATTAATACCCCATAATCATTAAAAGGGATGTTGTAATAAGATTTAACCTCATTGATGGATGGGAGATTATTCGAAAACATCACATCAATATCGGGCGAACCAATTGTAAATATGGTTTCGGCTATTTCGCCCATTTGAATCAATCGCTGTTTGGCTTTATCGTTTGACACGAAATGAACATGGCTCATTTTCGACACTGAATGCCTGATTAACTCATCGATGGTACCCGATACTTCGCCACCTTCGATGTGAGCCACCAAAATATTGTTCAGAGCACCGGCAATTGCACCGGCAAGGGCTTCCACTCTATCGCCGTGAACAACTATTAAATCGGGTTTTTCTTCCCTTATAAAGTTTGATAATCCTTCTATGGTTTTAGCCAATGTTAAATCCATAGTTGATTCGTGGGTTGAATTATAGTATTTATAGATGTTCTTAAAACCCGATTTTTCCACCTCAATGGCTGTAAGGCCATATTTTCGGTGCATGTGCATACCTGTTACAAATATGTGTGAATCAATATTTTTGTTGGCTTCAGCAGCCTGAATCAACGATTTAAGCTTACCAAAATCGGCCCTTGTACCAGTTAAAAAGACTATACGTTTCATCTGTAGATAATTTGTCAAAAAGCTGATTTTCTATTATTTTCTTCAACCACGATTCTCACGAATTAAACGAATTAAGGGGTATAGTTCCCGAAATCGGAACAACTTCTACAAACTTAGAGGCTGTTTAATCATTAACATCGCTTAGCTTAAGTTGCTCGCCCGGTTGTATATTACGGGTGGAACATTTCCCAAGCAAATCATTAAACTTTTCGGCTAAAATTTCGCCGGTGCCGGGTCTTTTTACCCAAATATTGTCCATTGTAAACACTTCGCCTTTTTGTATAGGCTTGATGGCACAAACCGTTGCAAAAGCAAAATCAATAGTAACCTGCTCTTCTTTGGCCGGTTCTTTTTTACCTCCGCGCTGAGCAAATAAAATTTTACTGCCTTCAATTAATTCTTTACAGGCACGTTCGTCCATCGAACAAACTATATCAGGCCCGGTGCGTTGCATGTGATCGGTAAAATGGCGCTCCAGAATTGAAGCCCCAAGGGCCACTGCACCAAAGCAGGCATGGTTGGTCAGCGTGTGGTCAGACAGGCCGAAAGGAACCCCCGGAAAAGCTTGTGCCATTTCAGTCATAGCGCCTAAACGCACCAGATGATTTGGTGTTGGATACAAATTGGTGGTATGTAAAAGTGCATAATCGACCTTATGTTTCTCAAATATAGCTACAGCTTTTTTTATACTTTCGATGGTATTCATCCCGGTACTTAAAATAACCGGCTTTCCAAAATGGGCAATGTGCTCCAATAAAGGGTAGTTATTGCACTCACCTGAACCAATTTTAAAAGCCGAAACATCCATTTTTATTAAACGGTCGGCTGCAGCCCGCGAAAAAGGAGTGCTTATAAAAATCATTCCTTTCGACTCCACATAATTCTTAAGTTCAATTTCATCATGCTCATTAAGCGCACAACGTTCCATAATTTCGTATATGGATACATTGGCATTACCGGGAATAACTTTTTTGGCCGCCGGTGCCATTTCGTCTTCCACAATATGTGTTTGGTGCTTCACAACTTCAACACCTGCCCGGTGAGCGGCATCAACCATTTCTTTGGCTACTTTTAAGCTTCCTTCGTGGTTAATACCAATTTCAGCAATAACCAATGGTTCATACTGATAACCTATTAATCGAGATCCTATCTTCATGGGTTTTATTTTGCTTTTTTTATTCAGAGTCTTTTGGAACTTCCTGGTACAACGAATCTACCTTACTCAAATCTTTAAAAAACAACGGCTTAATTGCCTTAATCTCATCATCGGTTTTATCCCACCATTTTAAATCTTCAATCTCCCTGATAATATTTTCAGAGAAACGCTTTTTTAATGGTTTTGCAGGAACACCTGCCACAACAGTATAAGGCTCCACATCCTTAGTTACAACAGCCCCGGCTGCAATTACAGCACCATTCCCAATATTTACATCGCCTAAAATCAACGCGTTATGTCCAATCCAAACATCGTTTCCAATAGTAACCTTGCCAAAGGTTTTATTGTGATTGAGATACCCTTCGAACAGGCTACTGCCTACATAAGTGGATAAATAAGTTACCGGATGGTTATTGGTATGAATGGCCACATCGGCTCCAATCTGACAGTATTTTCCAATGGTTATGGTTCCATGCAACCAATTGTTTACGCCCAAAGTGGTTCTGTACCCCAATTTTATTTCTCCCTGAAAATTACACCCGTTAACAATCTGATTTTCGCCCTCCATAGTAACATTACGAATCCCTCTCACATAACCACTTACGTATCCATTACCCACTTTTCGGGTGTGATAGTAAACGGTATCAAAAACCTTTCTGAAAAATTCAAAAATTCTGTATCGCATATGCCGGTATTATTGTTGGTTTGAAACTATTATCAGGGCTGAATTTATAATAGCCCATACTTTCTCATTATGCCCATAATAAATGAGGTTGGCAAGTATATCAATTTATTAAAAAACATATTTCTGGCTTTATATTTTGGAAATTCTTTTTGGGTAACTTCACCGGTTTTATGGGCCCCAATCATTTCATTAGGAAGTGTGTTTCCCATATGGTAGGCATGGCATTTTACCGTTGAAAGCCTGTAATACCCTAATTGTTCTACAATAAAGTCGATATAATTATATTCGTAACCATTTTTAAAAACAAACTCAACCTTTTTAAATGGAAGTTTTAGAATGATGTCGCGCTTAAAGGTAGCCAATGCATGAGTAGCCCCCAGACATGCTGTAACCGATTTATTTCTGATATAATATTGATTTTCGCGCCATGTTGATTTTCGCTTAACCCCTAGACCCGAAAAAATACCTTTCCCAACAATATTGCCAAGGCCCAGTTCAACCAAGTCGAGTTCCGAATCGGGTATTACCTTTCCACTTTTTATTTTAGAATTCCACAACCATGCTGAATTATAATAAGTTGCCAAATTAGGACAAGGATAACAAGAGGCCACTCCCGCCCGTTTAAAAGCTTCAAAAATTTCAATAACAGACTCTTCCCAACCCTGAAAAAACAAAAAATCGGCATCGGCAATGGTGATATAGTCTTCGAAGGAGGCACGAGCTTCAGCTAAAACAACTTCAAGTTTACCACGATTTTCCTGGCGTACCACATACTTATCAATAAAGCCCTGTTTCACAAAATCCTCTGCAATTTCAGAAGCTTCAACACAGGAATTATTATTAATTAAAGTTATGTTTGTTTGCGCCGGATTTATTGTACTTATTAATGATTTAAGGCACCAAAAAAGTACCTGCGGTTGCTCTTTAAAGTAGTCGTCGCTAACATTAGGTATCCAAAAAGGCAGGATTATTCTATGGGTTTTATGCCTTAGTTCTGTAACATTACTCTTTTGTGGATTATTGCCTACTCTCATGGAATTATTCTGAATTTCGCCTGTTTAATATCTTATGTGCCAATATAGAGACTAAAGCAGCTTCCCGAACAGTTTATAATACACCGAGAACAGTTTATGCGGCATCATAAAATAGTAATACATTACAAGCCGATAATAATTTTTTTTGAAATGTTGCCTGTAATATTTTCTGAACCCGGTATTTTGAATAAGATATGTATTGGTTTTTTCTTTAATCAGTTTCCGGCTGAGGTTGGTACGGCCCGCATTGGTTAAATAAACCACCAGGGCAAAGCAAATATAGCGGGCAAGTCCAAAATCATTTTTTTCGACACCACACTCAAGGGCATACTCTTCAACTTTAAACCTGGCCTCAAATACCTGATGAAAATAACTGGTTTTCGGGTTATTGGTTCTGGAAATGGATGTTAACCTGTTACGGTAATAATAGGCCACATCAGGTATTCCAAACACATAATTGGCCTTTTTAATAAGCTGCATGGATAAAAGCGCATCCTCGCCTCTTTTTAAATCTTCGTAATAATTTATGTCGCTGGTAAATAGCTTACTGGCGTAAAGTTTTGCTCCCAGAGAAAAATCCCTTTCGGCAACCAATCGGCGTATAAAACCTAACGAATCAATTTTACCAATTTGAGGATTTTCAACCAGTTCAAACCCGTTTTCTTTTTCCCAAAACATATTGGCCACCACAATATCGGCTCCCGATTGTATGGCATTATTAACCATAACTTCAATAGTATTCAGCGGCATCGAATCGTCGCCATCGAGGAAAAAAAAGAAATCGGCATCTGATTTTGAAATAGCAATTTTTCGGGCTCGCGATACCCCCCCCGTTCTCAAGATGCAGGGCCATTATTCGATTATCAACAGCGGCATATTGATCAATGGTTTTGCCTGTATTATCAGTAGAGCCATCGTTGATGGCAATAATCTGAATGTTACGATATGATTGAAGAATACAGGAATTCAGACAGTTATCGAGATACCCATCCAAATTATAACAAGGTATAATTATAGCCACTTTTGGCATAAACTTACTTTCATTGGTATTTAATAGATTGTTATTTGTTTCCATCACATTGTTGTTTCATCAATCAATTAGCACTAATTGCCAATGGCAGAGCTAATATCCTCTACAAAAAACAGTTCATTTGACCGCACTGCTTTAAAAAAGTAATTATCCTCATGTCCCATAATTTCTTTAATGGTACGATATCTGAATTTAAGCCAGGTACCTTTAACCCAAAGCCACTCCAAATCCATTCGCAAATCGTTCATTGCTTCAAGCGCCATTGTTTTTTCAAGTTGATCGTTGGCTGTTAGTTTAATGGAATGAATCCTGATGGAATCGCCCAAGCCGCATAAATTTGGCGGCAGGTCAATGGCATCGCCCATTCTTCCATCGGGCCATACACGAACACCTCCGGCTAAATGATTGGTATAGAAATAAAATTGCCCGTTGCGCTTACCTGTTTTTTTAACTGCTTCGAAAACTGCCAGAGTGGAGTATTTATGGTCGGCATGGTAATCGAGCAAAAGGTGAGGCAATACAATGATATCAGGGTTAAAATTTTCAATTATAAATACGAAATCGTTAACTAAGTTGCTCCAAACCGGCCTGCCGTCAGATTCGGGAATTATGGCATCTTTAAAATTTCGCTTGCGGTAATAATTGGTATTTGTTAAGCCGGTAGCGTGAGAGGCAATAACCGAATCCTGATACTCGTACATATGCTTTAAAGTAAGATCGGAGTAGCCCAAATTCACAATATTTTTTTGCTCAACCCCGGCAAGCAAGGGCACAGTAATACTATTCCAAAACCGCAGCCTTCCCTTTAGCAGGTAATGTATGGAATCGTTATCAACAATTTCGTCATAATTTTTCGGTCCAAAATCGCCGGTAGTAACTGTTACAATAAGCGACTCATGATTTGAATAAAGACCCCAGGCGGCAATTTCAGCATCATCGGGATGAGGAGAAACAACCAGAATCCTTTTATTTTGAATTGGCTGGTTACTAAAAAGAATTAACTCGCAGGCCACATCTGCCTGTTTGCAATACTCAAATTCCAATTGAATTTCATGATTATTAAGCTGCAAATGATTGCTGATATTCAGAAATCGAATTCCTTGTGCCCCACGCTCCAACACATGGGTTTCGTTTCCGGTTTTTACTTTTGGGTTAAAAAACTTTCCTTTATTTGTAGCTTTTATGTTAATCTTCAACAAACCTGAATCCCATTTATCGTCAACATTTACAAGAATTTTACCATCTGCTATTTGCGTGTAAATAACAGTATCGCCAAAGTTGTGGTAGTCGTAATTGGCAGTAACATCATAATTATAGTGTGTTCGAACACTCCATATGTAATTTAAAACATAAATTGCTATAAAAACCGGCAATACAATAATTGCCCACTTTATAATTCTCTTAAAATTCATTTGTATATGATTTGATTAAGATTTTAATCCGTTAAATAAAACCAAAGATGTCTCAAAAATATGTACGCCTGCAATCTTAAATCAACTTCTCCTGAGAGTGATTTCCTTATGAGTGCACTCTTAAGGCTTCAAAAGAAGGTTCATACGTTTAACAAATCCATACATTAGTTTTGGTTTTAGCCAAAAGAAAGGATACATTTTGCTGCAATTACGGATGGCCTTAGTATAGGACTTGCGGTTTTTTGCCATTGACATCTGTTGCAATAACAATCTGTTATGAACAGACCTGAACCTTGAAGAGGACAGTTCTTCAGTGCGCTTTAAATTGAGCAGCATTTGATTCAAAAACAAGGGCAAATTGTAATAATGAGGGTTTTCCATTGAGATGCCACCACCATGCACTCTGTAGTATGCAATGGGCTCATCAATGTAATAAAACTTTGTATAAAATGCCATCCTTGAAAAAAACTCCATGTCTTCGCCTGCAGCCTTCATTGATTCGTTAAAGAATCCTACCTTCTCAAGTAACTCTTTTCTAAAAAACGAGGTTGGCATCATCACGGTAAAATTGCCAACCATATCGTCAAACACATAACCATGCTTTCGTTGCTTATTGGTTAGCCTACCAACAATTTCGCCGGTTTCAATGCCCCTATCATCAATAACCTTACAACACCCGTGTACTAAACCAAAATCACTTTCTTTTTCAAGAATGTCAACTTGTTTCTGAAGCTTATCGGGCATCCAAAGATCGTCATCATCAATAAAGGCAATATATTTACCTGTTGCGAGTTTTAAACCTGTGTTACGGGGAACTATTGGGCCACCTGTATTGAGAATCTTTTTGTAAATTAGCCTATCATAACCGGCGCACAACACTTCATTAACGTTGCCTGTAGTTCCATCATCTACAACAATAACTTCAAAGTTGGTAAATGTTTGCTGATAAACATTCGCCAAAGTTAATTCCAGAAACTTTGGCCGGTTATATGTTGGTATAATAATTGAAACTACCGGCATTTATAATGATAAATATTTATTCTGTTTAAATTTAGATGTAAGAAAGTTGAGATGTGTAAGTTTATGAAATCATGCGGATAATCCTATTATCTCCTCTATCCCTCTAAATATCTTATCCCGATACTCGGGATTCCGTATACTTCAATTCTAATAATCTTTGTAAAATTTTAGATATAAATTTTAAACGGTTTCTTCTTCTATTTAAATTTATTGATTGCCTCAATAACATAACTAATTTCCTCATTGGTATGCACCGGACTCATGGGTAAACTTAACTCCTGCAAATGAATGCTTTCCGTTACAGGAAAAGTCAGGTAATTCCATTGGGCAAACGCTTGCTGCTTATGAGGAGGCAAAGGATAATGAATCATTGTTTGAATGCCTTTACTTTCCAGATATTTCTGAAGCTCGTTTCGGTTGGGATGCATAACAGGGTATATGTGATATACATGTTTCCCATAGTTGGCTTCAACAGGCAGCTTTAAATCAGATAAAACCAGGCCGGAAGAATACATCTCTGCAATTTGACGACGCCTTTTGGTTTCAACCTCCAGCCCTTTAAGTCGAATACGCAACCAAGCTGCCTGAATTTCGTCCAAACGCATATTATAACCTTCATATAAATTGTAGTACTTTTTATGCGAACCATAATTTCTTAAGGCGCAAATGGCATCAAACAATTCCTTATCGTTGGTGGTAACAGCCCCTGCATCGCCTAAAGCACCGAGGTTTTTCCCCGGATAAAAACTGTGACCTGCCGCGTTTGAAAGATTCCCGGCTACTAACCCATTTTTGTTGGAAGCGCCATGCGATTGAGCGGCATCTTCAATAACCAGAAGTTCATGTTTTGCGGCTATTTGATTTAATACATCCATATCGGCCAATTGGCCGTACAAATGAACAGCCAGAATTGCCTTGGTTTTTGCTGTAATTGCCACCTCAACCCTTTGAGGATCGATATTATAGGTATCGGGATGCGGTTCTACCAGTACCGGAACTAAACGGCTTTGTGTAACCGACAATATGGAAGCAATATATGTATTGGCCGGTACAATAACCTCATCGCCCTCTTTTAGCTTATTTAACAGCTTGTATGCTTCAAATATTAACCTTAAAGCATCGAGGCCATTACTTACACCGGCGCAATAGTGTGTTCCGCAAAATGCCGCGTAATCCTTCTCAAATGCCGTAACCTCATCTCCAAGAATGTACCAACCCTTATCAAGAAACTTCTGAGTTGCAGCCATTAAATCGAGGAAATAGGGCTCGTTTACCTTTTTTAAATCCAGAAATTTAACCTGCATAATAACTTTTATTTTTTTGTTAATGGTCGGATTGATTGCTTCAATTTTGCGGGGGAATACTGTCTGTTGGCAGACAGGTTTGCATGATGAACTTCAACTCCGCCGGTTTTCAATTTAAACGTGTATATCCGCCAATGGCAGATGCTCGTGATTTTGATTTTATTTTTCAGAGCAATAGATGCTATGCTAATAGCAGATGTTTCAGAAAAGGTATTTTTTTAAGCCCTAATGCAATAAACAATGAGAGCAGTAAAACAACCAGAACAAAAACTAAATTGATGAAGATATTATTAGATATTGGTATTTTGATAAAATGGGGGAATAGAATTTCTCCAATAATGATGTGTATTAAATAAATACCTAACGAATTTTCGCCAATTGTTTTTATGGCTTTACCCCAAAAACCGGTATGTTTATATTTAAGTGATAAAACAAATATGGCAAAAACGCATAACAGTGTAAATAAAAAGTCTTTACCAAACCAAACCGAGTTCCATGTTTCGCCCTCCTTGATTGATATCATATATCCATAAAGATACAACAGCAACATTGAGGCAGGAATGATTACAAAAGAGAGTAACCGGAGAATTTTTTTATTCAAATATTCACGATGGTAAAAAAGAACCCCGCCTAACATAAAATATGCGAATGTATAACCATAAACACCGTTAAATGGGTTGAGACCTTTAAAATAATTAATGGAAAAATTAATATGCTTATAATCCTCAATAAAGAAAGAACCTACATTTACAATGTTACCAATTAAGGTATTTCCAAATGTAAAAAGCATCACCACCGCCAGAAAGAAATAGAAACTGGATAAATGGTTTTTATAAGAGTTATATATTAATGGGAAAAATAAATAAATAATAATCAATGCTTCCAGAAACCATAAATGGTTTATCCACCCCTGTTTAATTTGCATCACTCCTTTAATGATTTCTACTATTGACCAGCTCTCGTTACGAATAAAAAGCAATGAAACCAAAGTAATGAATCCCCAAACAATAAGAACACCAAGAATTTTTAAGGTTTTAATAATATGACCTTTTAAATCAAGCTTGGATTTGTTTAACAGCAGGGCCCCATTGATAAAAAGAAATATTGGAACTGATACAGCAAAAATTGACCTGAAAATATAATTAATATGGCTGTTTAAACCATTGTCATTTATCAAGTCAAAACTTAAGTTATTGAAATGCGATATAACTACCAGATATATTGCTATTGCTTTTAAAAAATCAAAGTAATCGTACTTTATTTTTTTTGGTGAAGAGCTTTCCATAAATAGTAAATTCTCAGAAATCATTTATAAATCATGCTATCAAGAGTAGCTTTATCAGCATCTGTCAGATGATAGTCTTCTGCTTTCATTTGATTTATTGAACGTAATTGATTACGTGCCTCAGTATTAGTAATTATCTGGTAAATATTGTCCTCTAACTCTTCTAAAGTATTGGCAAACATCAGGTTTCGGGGTATTGGTTTAAAACCAATATTATAACAGGTGAGCAAGCAGCCTGAGGTTATAACATCGGCACAATAAAACCCAAGATAATCGTATACCGAGTCGGCTACAAAAAGGCTATTTTCACCATATTCCTTAAATATTTCAGCAATAGGAACTGACTGATTCATTCTTTTTACAAATCCTATGGTCTCGGTATATTTAAGTTCAAGATTCAAAATACGTTCGGCCAAAGCGGATGAAGGCCCAATCAGATGCAACTGAATATCAAGCTGACGCATTCTTTCCGTTTTAAGAGCCATTATAAATGGCAGAAAAAACCATTTATCAAAATCAACCCGGCTAACCAGTACCAATTTATCAATCATTGTAAAACAATTTAGAAACCACAACTTTTATTTCAGGGCCATAATGCTTTGCCAGCTCATCGTGCATGGATGGGTGTACTATTACGAATGTAATTTTGCTCAACACTTCTGAGCTAAAAGGAGGAAATACAAAAGCATTCTCATCATGCGTATATTGAATCATATGGGTGTTATGCCAAAGACAAACATGCTCAAAATCAATATATTTATGTATAAAATTAAAAACTGATAAACCAAATACATGAAAAGAAGTACTATTGTTTATCAGTTTCTGAAGTTGTTGGTAAAGCAAAAGCTTCTTAATTGCTTTGCTTTTTTTGCATAAATAATTAATACCCTTTACAGGGTGTTGGGTGAGGTCTTTCTTAACCAGAAGGTTGGCTTTTTCCTTAATAAAATCATCGTAGAACTGTGGCTTTGATTCAAAACCGGCAAAAACGGTGCATGAAACATCAGGCTTTTTTGCCAGATACCCCACGAGTGAAGCTACCTGTTTGGGCTGACCTGAGTTATCGAGATAGGATGTAAAAATTAAAACTTTAGCCATGCTGCGCTTATCTCAAGTACTTGTTTCTAAAAAAACATTAAATCTTTGGATGTCGATATTTTAAATACTCATCGTAATCTCGTATATAATCGCTCTCATCATATAAATGAGATGCCAGCACAAGGCATATTGACCCTGACGAGAAGTTCTGTTCCTGGGCCCATATTCCCGGAGGAATATGTAATCCCATAAATGGTTGGTTTAAAAAAAGTGTTTTACAATGAATTCCATCGTTAACAAACACCTCAAAACTACCACTGGCAGCAATTAAAAACTGGTGGCAATCTTTATGGGCATGGGCGCCTCTATCTTCTCCGGCCGGGATATCGTAAATGTAAAATACTCTCTTAACATCAAATGGTACATCAACACTATTATGCACAGCAGTAATGTGCCCCGACTCAGCGCTAATGCGTGGAAGCTGATAAATATGGCAATCAAAAACAGTAACAGGGTTTTTATTCCCCTGCCAATTGGCGGTATAACTCATAATCTCTGATATATTCGTTTTCAGAAAAAACACCTGAACTTAAATGAAACGACAAGGAGTTGGTGCTGAAATTCTCGAGGTGGCGCCACGTTAGTGCAGGAATTAACAGTCCATTATACGATCTGTTTAAATGATAACGCCTCTCCTGTCCGTTTGGAAGTTTAATAACCACATCGAAACTGCCCGAAAGAGCAATAACCACTTCCAATTGATTGTAATAGGCATGTCCGCCCCTTTGCTCGCCACCCGGAACATCGTAAGTCCAAAAAACCCGCTTTATTTCGAAAGGAATCTGCTTACAATTTTCCATAAAAGTAAGGTTTCCTCTTTCATCGAGGATTTTTGGAAGATTTATTATTTTTTCCATTTACGAAAACTCTTGTAGTTCAACCATTTTTCTAAATCGGGGGGATACTTTTTGCAACGACTCAAAAGTACCATAAGCAGAAATAAGCCCTTTGTCCAATAAATATATTGTATCGGCTTTACGCACTGTTGAAAGCCTGTGCGCAATAATGATGATGGTGTAATTCCCTTTTAGTGCATTAATATTATCCTGAATAATCCCCTCGTTTTCTGAATCCAGTGCCGAAGTTGCTTCGTCCATTAATAAAATGGAACAATCGCGAAACAATTCGCGGGCAATGGAGATTCTCTGCTTTTGCCCCCCTGAAATTAAAACACCATTATCGCCTAACAGTGTTTCCTCCTGCAATGGCATTTGCTTTATGGTATCGGTAAGTGCAGTTTTTTGCAGTACTTCCCAAAATTTCATCAGGTTTTCTTCAGTTTTTGGAGCATTAAACGTAACGTTATTAAATACAGTATCATTAAAAACAACCGGCTCCTGGGTTATATAGCCTATTCTTTGCCGGTAGCTTTTTATTTTCTCAACCGATAGTGGTGTATCGTCAATAAAAATTGTTCCCTTAACGGGAAGTAACAAGCCTGCTATCATATTCACCAGCGTTGTTTTCCCTGAACCGCTTTCGCCCACAAAAGCCACGGTATGATTCTTTGGTATGGTTAAACTAACATTATTGAGAACGGGTTTTGGATTACTTTCGTAAGCAAATGTGACATTTTCGAACCGGATATGCTTTTCCATTTCGGGCATTGGTTCGTGCAAACGGCTCTCCTCTCTGGTTTCAAAATCGGCAATTAAATCCTTTACCAAATGAATGCCTCCTGAGTTAACCAAAAAACCCTGCCAGGCAGTTTGCAGGGATAACAAATAAGTCAACGATCTGTAAAAGAATAATAAACTTAGCAGTATGCTAAACATGGACACATCGAAAAAAACCACCTGAACAAATATAACCCCAACAACAAGCCCTATAGAGATTGGCTCGCGTAATGAGGCTGAGATAGCATTGAGTTTTCCCATTCTCATGGTTAAATCTTCTGTTTGGCCAACATAACCAATAAGCCTTTCCCGAAAACTTGATATTAAATCGGTAGCTTTTAAATACTTATAATTCCAAACAGCCTCTGATAATTTAGAATGCAAATCGTTACCTATGTATGACTGAAGTAAAGATGATGTTTCAACTTTTTTATTAATGTACCTGTAAATAAAAAAACTTAATGCACCGGCTAAAGTGATTAATAAAGCAAATTTAAAGTTGGCAATAAACGCCAGAGTAAGATAACCTGTAAGTGTTATGGCTGCCTGCATGGTGGTAATGTAAGCCAATAAAGCTCCGGTAACTTTAAATATTTCCGAATTTATAACATTCTGGATACGGCCCATATCAATATTAACAAAAGCGGGATAAGAAATATTGCACAAGCCATTGACCAACTGAATACGTGTTTTTTTAACAAACCGGACTCGTATGCGCGTTGAATAGTAGAGGTTTATAAAAGTAACAACGCCTTTGAAAGCAAATAAAATCAATAGAAAAACCAAAATAGAACCAATGGTAATATCGATTCCCGCCCAATTAAAGAAGTCCATAACAAAGCTCAGATTACCAAGATCGCCGGAAGCCACATCACCACTTTCAGCCACCTGAAACAGGGGAATAAAAAGAGCTAACCCGAAACCATCCAGCAGGGCCACACAGGCACTCATAACCAATAAAATAGGAATCCTGTACCCAAGCTGCTTATAGTAAAACCGGAAATATTTAACCTGACTTATATTTGAAATAAATCTCTTAATTGCTTTTATCATAAATACTTAATTGGTACATCAAAGAAAAAGAAGCATTGTTAGGACACCAATGATTACGTTCAGTTCAGGAATTTGTGTATCATTCAATTATGCCTAACCTGTTAATTATATGGTATATTGTGATTACTTTCTAAATTAAAAACTTATCAAAATGTCACGGCTTCGCCACTGTAAGTCACATTCAAAACCGGAATATCTATGCAATCCATATTATCTATACCAAAGTAAAATTAGCATTCGCATTAGTATGTTACCTCAAAATATGACCAACAAGCGGAAAAATTTGCTTAAACCCCCTATTTATGCGATAAATTTGGAGAAACATGGATAGCATCTTAAAAATAAAACCTAATTGAGTGTAGGGTGTTAATTGATGCCCAGTCTGTTCCTTATTTCTTAACCAGATTTGAAGTGGCCAGAAAAAGCCACAGTTTACAAACTGTATTTATAAGCCTCGTAAACAGTACCTCTGCCTCCAAATCCTTCTTTCTGGAAGATTAGGCTTTCATTCAAATAATGTCCCATTTGTTCGGTTGATTGACCAAAATCGAAGATGGGTTTATCCTGGTATTTTTGATTGATTAACTCGTCGAATAGTAAATCAAGCGCACCGGAAAACTTACCTGTTTCGCTGGCCGAAATGTATTGAACGTGCACCAAATGCTGCATCACAAACAAAACGGCTCCCCCAATGGTTGTATCGCCCTGTTTGCAGGTATATATTTTTATATTGTTTGGGAAATTTGATTTTAGATGGATGATTTCATCAACCGAGTGCACTGGTTTTGTCCCATAATTCGCAGTTAAATTATCTTCCAGAATTTCCCAAAAGTCGATTGGATTAGCATCTTCAACTAAGTACACCAATTCTTTTTTGGCTTTGCGAATCCCGCTTTTTCTCGACTCTATAAAAGCTAATTTTCTATCCTGAATAATGGTTGACGATATGTTACAGGCAATTTTTTCGGCACCCAGCCTGAACAGGGCATAAATATCTTCCTGCGATGGAATTTTATGATAAATGGGTGGAACCGGCTTGTACACCACTTCGCTAACGCCTAAGTTTTTGAGATAGGCATTAAGCAAATCGAATATTTCTAAAACATTTGAAGCCGAAACTTTTGCTGTGGTTATTAGCCCTCCATAAGTAAGTCCCTGATGAGAATAAAACACCTGATTGACAATATTACCCGGTAACACGGCTTCCGCTTTGCCTTTTCTATAAACCACAAAAGAGCAGTCGGTAAACCGATGCGAATGATAATCCATAAAATTTCGGTAAAACAGAAAGGTGTCTATCCGTGACTCTGAAACAACATTATCCCAAATCTGCTGCATATCAGCAGAATATCGCTTTATCTCAATCATGAACTATTAAAATATTACCAATAATTGAATTAACTAACCCGATTTACCTGGTATCAGAACATAAAAGCTATGTTTATACACCTGACCAAAGGACTATTTCAAACTTAAAACTTTCTTGGTTACCACAGTATCGCCCGCAATAACCTTAATTATAAAAACAGAGCCATTTCCTGGCAAAGCAACCCTATTCTCGGGTTTAAGGGTTGTTATCTCTTGAACTTTATGCCCCTCAACAGTATAAACCTCAATTTTAGCCGGTTTGCTCAAAAACAGACTGTTATCAATCAATACAATGGCATCACCGTTGGAGTTATATACAATAACTGGCGTTACAACTTCAGAATCAATATTGTTGTCCACAGATGTAGGCACATAATTGATGTGCAATGCAAACCGATTGTGAACATCGCCTAAAACTGATGGTGTATAAGTATAATCAGGAGTTGCCAGCAAATTAATCCATTGACCGGTTAATTTATCTTCAAGATGAACACTATAAGCGTAATTAAACTTCTCAAGGTTAAACGATAATGTTACGTCATCATTTACCCTGTTACGAACGCTCAATGAAATTTCCCGAGCAGTGTTATCCAAGCTAACCAAACTGTTTATGGCCAATGCTGTATTATTAACCCTGGTATAAACTTCAGGAACCAGGTTTGAATCGTTGAATCTTTTTTCACTATCACCGGCGTCAAATCCATTTTCCGATTGATTGTGGAAATAAACCACAGCTCCATCGCGTGTATACTTATTTGAGGCAATAATCCTAATTATATCGGCTGGTTCCTGCACAGACGAACGCTTTAAATAGGATTCTGCTACGCCATGTTTACGAACCGCATTATTAACCGATAAGGTTGCAGGGCCATAAGCTTTAATCCATACCGATTGCAGTGGTGGAATAAGCGACAACTCGGCTTCAGCAGCTTCGCCTGCCAGACTTCCCGGATAATAGGCCGAGCGGCTACCGGGAGCGGCATTTCGGTTGTAAGTAATAAACTTCATGATGCCATCATCCAGCGTTCGATACCACATGGTACCATCAATGTTAGGCCTGCTCCAGCCATCATTTTGCTGCCAGTCGATAAAACTAGGATATGGATTGCCGAACAATTTCCATCCACCTGCTGCAAATTCCTGACTTATGATACCGTTATTGAGTTGGCCTGTGTACTCCAGTAAGTATGGATTACTGGCATATTTCACCAAAACACCTTCCAAAGGATTAAGCGGTATGGTAGGTAACGAAGAAGAGGTGCTGTACCATTGATTGTTTCGGTAAACATGCACAGTTGCACCCACCTCTGTGTTGTTAAAACGGCCTAAAACAGGTGCTTCGAAAGGCGATGATAAATAATACCACTGATTACCCGGCAACGTTAACTTAACACGTGACAGGCCCGAACCTGTGATAGACGCATTGTTAATAAGAGATGGTAAACCGTTGGTGCCAGTCTGATTCACAAAAACCAATTCTCCGTTATTTTGCAGCGTCGCATTAATGGTAAGTTTTCCTCCCGGATTTACAGTTAATATTGCGCCCGAATTAATGGTTAAATTGCCTAATACTACCAATTGATTGTCAATTGCAGGCATGTGTGGTGCATTGCCTCTAATGCTAACAGGAATGTTTGCAGCAGGTGCATTACCGTTGTGCCAGTTAGCCAGATTATCCCAAGTACTGTTAAGTGTCCCTGTCCATAAAGCAAAATTTGAATTTACCGTTACATATACGGCACGGCTTAAATATGGCTCGTTGGCTGCATCGCGGCCAATAACATAAACTTTATAGCTGCTTAACGGCGACACATAATTAAACACCGGGTTGCCAGATGTTGCAACCAGCTTATTATTGACGTAGTACTGATAAGTAACTATTCCGGGAACGGTGGTGGTTACTGTGAACTCCACTTCATCGCCAGGGTTTACAACGCTTTGAGAGGCTGTAACTGCTACCCGCGGATTTACCACCCCGGCATTTACCATGCGGTTAAACACCAGTGTATGGCCGGCATCGTTTAAATGAACTCCATCATTTGAATAATAAATATTATTACTAACATTGTAAATTGGTTCAATAAACCCATCCGATGTAGCTAAAACATTCCAGAAATCAACAGCAAACTCACCATACCTGCTGAAAGTGGAATCGCGCATGGTCATTAAGTTTTGCCTTCCGGCAAGAGTCAAATTTCTAGGTTGCGTGGTAGTAATATAAACCGGAACATTTTGGGCAGCTGCAGCACTCAAAATTGTACTATAACGGCTTAACTGGTCAACTACAGGATAATTATTGGCAGCATCGTTCGATGGCAGGTTGATGATGATAACATCGGGGTTATGGCTAAGGGCCTTTGTTATATTACGCTCCGAATCGGCTCCGGGAGAACCATTTGGCATTATTTGTATGGTTGAATAGCCGGGATAAGCATGGTTCCACACATTGCTGTATGGGTTGAGCGTTTTAATGTAATCTTCGTACATCTGCGCCCATCCATAATCACCTGTTGCTCCCCACCCTGCTGCTGATGAGGAACCCAGAATAACCAGATTAATGGGTTCGCCAACGTAGCACGACTGGTCGATGGTAGTATACACAATATTGCTCACATACGAATCGCCATTGGCGGCTTTACCAACCACGTAAGCCCTAAAGCCGTTATAAGGCATGGTATATTGAAACGACGAACCGTTTAAATCGACCCCACTATTTCTATTGATGTGATATTTTAACGACAATTCGCCCAGCGACTCGGGATAACTGACATTGAAATTAACCACATCGTTGGCGCACAGGGTTGAATTTGTAGTGGTAAGCGATATTTCAGGCTCAATGATATTGGCCTGTAGCACGCGATTGGCAACTAAGGAATGTCCTGCATTGTTTATATGAATGCC
>CAZFTD010000017.1:0-32502 GCA_964521525.1 uncultured Marinilabiliaceae bacterium
CAGCAGGTGACCCTAAGTTTTATGACGGAACTATTCCATTTTTGAAAGTAGCTGATTTAACAAGAAATGATGGTGCATATTTAAAAACACATACTTATACAATAAAAGAGGCTGGGCTTAAAAAAACAAGACTTGTTTCACCAAATACACTTTTACTTTCAAATAGTGGGGCAACTCTCGGAATTCCTAAGATTTGCTCATTTGAAACAACTTTTAACGACGGTATAGCAGCATTCTTAGGGCTAAAAGAAGAAACTCTTTTATATCACTATTATTTCTGGTTGAGTAAAACAAAAGAATTAAGAAACATCGACCAAGGTGCTGCACAGCCAAATTTGAATACGAATTTGATTGGAGCTATGGAAATTCCAGTAGGTTCAATCGAAGACCAATTACAAACAGTTAAAGAAATCGAATCCCGATTATCCGTTTGCGATAAAGTAGAACAAGAGATTGCTTTGGCGATTGAGCGAAGTCGAAATCTGCGGCAAAGCATTTTGAAAAAAGCCTTTGAAGGTCGGTTACTGAGCGAAGCCGAAGTAACCAAATGCAAACAGGAAGCCGATTACGAACCGGCAAGTGTGCTGCTGGAGCGCATTGAGCGTAGTCGAAATGAACGGATTAAAAAGGAGAAGCATGGAAAATAAAATTGAAATATTTAAGAGCAAAGACAACCAAATTGAACTTCAGGTTCAAATGGATACCGATACTGTTTGGTTAACCCAGGAACAAATGGAATATTTGTTTCAAACCACCAAACAGAATATAAGTTTGCACATTAACAATATTTTTTCGGAAAAAGAATTGGAAAGAAACGCAACTGTCAAGGAATCCTTGACAGTTCGGCCCGAAGGAAAAAGGCAGATTAAAAGAAAGTTGCAGTATTACAATCTTGATGTTGTAATCTCGGTAGGCTACCGGGTAAAATCGCAACGGGGTACGCAGTTCCGCCAATGGGCAACGCAACGCCTTAAAGATTTTCTGGTGCAGGGTTATGCCATTAACGAAAAGCGATTGGCACAAAAGCAGCAGGAGGTGGAATACCTCAGAACCGGCATCCGCATCCTGAACCGTGCCATGGCCGAACAAACTACCGCCGAAGAATTCGAAATGCTTAAAGTATTTGCCAAAGGCCTTTCGCTGCTCGACGATTACGACCACGAAACCCTTGATAAAAAAGGGCAAACAAAAACCGGAACCATTTTCCCAACGGTAGATGAATACATGGCATTAATCAAACATATGTATTCCGGTTTCGAATCGGGCGTGTTTGCCAAACCCAAGGACGATAGCTTTCACAGTTCGGTAAACCAAATCAGACAAGGCTTCGGCGATACCGAGTTTTACCCCAGCATAGAGGAAAAAGCGGCAAACCTGCTTTACTTAATTACCAAGAACCATTCGTTTGTCGACGGCAACAAACGCATAGCGGCCGCCTGCTTTGTCTATTTTTTGCAAAAGAACAACGCCTTGTTAAAACCTGATGGGACCCCCATCATCGACAACGCCACCCTTGCAGCCCTCACGCTGTTTATTGCCACCAGTAAAACCGAAGAAGCCGATGTAGTTAAACAATTCACAATTAGTATTTTAAATAGAAATAAATAATGACCGACAAATACCAAAATAAATACCGCATACCATCGGCACGCCTGCAAAATTGGGATTACCGTTGGGCAGGTGCGTATTTCATAACCATTTGCACGCAAAACCGCGCACATTATTTTGGTGAAATTGAAAATGGTGACATGAAATTGTCGTCTGTAGGCACAATTGCAGATGTATTGTGGCACGAAATTAAAAACCATGCGAAAAACATTGAATTGGATGCATTTGTGGTAATGCCCAACCATGTGCATGGCATATTAATTTTGAATGGGGATAATTTCGAAAATACGAATGACACGTGCACCATGGAAAATGAGGGTGACGGGGGCAAAATGAATAATGGGTATGACACGGAGAACGGTGGTAATATGGGCATTGTGGACGACGGGGGTAACATGGGGAATGGGGGTAACATGGGGAATGGGGGTAACGTAGAGACAGGGCATGCCCTGTCTCTACAACCAATACAACCAATAAAACCAATACAACCATCCGAAAAAACCATTGGTCAAAACCGATTTCAAAATATTGGGATAAATTCCATTTCGTCAATCATTGGGTCCTACAAATCGGCGGTTACCAAACATGCCCACCGTTTGGGTTTCGATTTTAAATGGCAAACCCGTTTTCACGACCATATCATCCGCGATAACAAATCATTTGAAACAATACAAACCTATATTATTGAAAACCCTATAAATTGGGTTGATGATAAATTTTACAATTAAAATAATATGTCCGATTCAGCAATCATATCAAAAATTTGGAACCTCGCCAACGTACTTCGTGACGATGGTGTTAGTTATGGCGATTATTTGGAGCAAATTACTTATTTGTTGTTCCTTAAAATGGCCGATGAATTAAATAAACCGCCATACAACAAAGGTTTGAAATTTCCACGCATTAAAGATGTAGATGGGAAGGAAATTGCCAACGGTGAGTTTTGTAATTGGGAAACCTTATCGGGCAAACGGGGTGCAGAGTTGGAGTCGTTTTACTCACAACTGCTCCGCAGTTTGAGCACCGAAAAAGGAATGTTGGGGCATATTTTTACCAAAAGCCAAAACAAAATACAAGACCCTGCAAAACTTTCAAGAGTTATCAGCATGATTGACCAGGAACAATGGTCGATGATGGGGGCCGATGTAAAAGGCAAAATATACGAAGGTTTGCTCGAAAAGAATGCCGAAGATACCAAATCGGGTGCAGGGCAATATTTTACACCCCGTGCTTTGATTAAAACCATGGTTGCCTGTGTACAGCCCAAACCGATGAAAACCATTGCCGACCCTGCTTGTGGTACAGGTGGTTTCTTTTTAGCTGCTTACGATTGGATTGTGGAACACCACCAGCTCGACCGCGACGAAAAGGAGTTCTTGAAAAACAAAACATTCCACGGCAACGAGATAGTGGCAAACACACGCCGTTTGTGCCTGATGAATATGTATTTGCACAATATTGGCGATATTACCAGCGATAGCTTTATTTCGTCAAGTGATGCACTTGTAGCCGATTCGGGAAACCGTTACGATTATGTGTTAGCAAATCCGCCTTTTGGCAAAAAGAGCAGTTACACCGTAACCAACGAAGAAGGCGAAGCCGAAAAAGAAGATTTAAGCTATAACCGACAAGACTTTTGGGAAACCACCTCGAACAAACAGCTTAATTTTTTACAGCATATCAAAACCATGCTCAAAGTTACAGGACAGGCAGCCGTTGTTTTGCCCGATAATGTACTGTTTGAGGGAGGTGCCGGTGAAGAAGTGCGCAAACAATTAATGCTTACTACCGATTTACATACTATTTTGCGTTTGCCAACTGGTTTGTTTTATGCACAGGGAGTTAAAGCAAATGTTTTGTTTTTCGACAACCGGCCTGCAAGCAAAGAAGCACAAACAAAAGAGGTATGGTTTTACGATTACCGCACCAACGTACACCATACGTTGAAGAAAAAGCCAATGACCACAGCCGATTTGGCCGAATTCGTAAAACTGTATAACCCCGAAAACCGCCACAAACGCACCGAGACTTGGAGCGATGGGTCGCAGAGCGGAGTCGAAGCGAACCCTGAAGGTCGTTGGCGAAAATTCACTTACGAAGAAATATTGGCAAGAGACAAAACCAACTTAGATATTTTCTGGCTTAAAGACAAAAGCTTAACCGATTTGGATAATTTGCCCGACCCAGATATTTTGGCAAGCGAGATAATCGAGAATATTGAATCGGGTTTAAATAGTTTCAAGGAAATTATGGAAACGATAAATGGAAATGGTGAATAGAAAACCAAAAAATCTGTTTTTTTAAACATTAAAGAAATTTAAGCACTGAATTTCTGTTTATACTGATTCAGAAATCGGGCATCCTGTAAATGAGGATTATCGATTAAATAAAACTAAATCAGATTATTAATGTTGATTAATTAAATTTATTATGTCGCAACCTCAATCAAAGCTCTTTCTTTTAGATGCTTATGCTTTAATTTTTAGAGCCTATTATGCGTTTATCAGAGCGCCACGCATCAATTCAAAAGGGCAGAATACCTCTGCTGCCTTTGGTTTTACCAATACGCTGCTCGATATTCTGCAAGCTCAAAAGCCTTCGCACATTGGGGTTGTGATTGATTATTCGGGACCTACTTTCCGTAATGAGATGTACGCCGATTACAAGGCCAACCGCGATGCAACGCCCGAAGATATTAAAAAAGCGGTTCCTTATATCCGGCAAATACTCAGTGCCCTCAACATTCCTTTATTGGAAGTACCGGGTTACGAAGCCGATGATGTAATTGGTACCATTGCTTTAAAAGCAGGCCAATTGGGGTATCCGGTTTATATGGTTACTCCCGATAAGGACTTTGCACAACTTGTAAATGAGAATGTTAAAATTTATAAGCCGAAATCAAAAGGCAACGAAATTGAAATCTGGGGTGTTGATGAAGTGAAAGAAAATTTTGGAGTGCCCAATCCGATTAATGTCATCGATATTCTCGCGCTTTGGGGCGACACAGCCGATAATGTGCCCGGATGCCCGGGAATTGGTGAGGTTAAGGCCAAAGAGATAATTGGAAAGTACCATACCATTGATGCGGTTTACGCAAATATCGACGACTTTAAAGGAAAACAAAAGGAAAATCTGGTGAACTTCCGCCAACAGGTAGAGTTGGCCCGCAAGCTGGTTACCATTGAAACGGAAGTCCCGGTTGAGTTTAATATCGATAGCTTTCTTTATCAGGCGCCCGATTTTCAAAAGCTGAAAGCGGTTTTTGATGAACTTGAATTTCGAACATTGTGGGAGCGTTTCTCGGGCGAAAGTAAGCCAAAGGAACAGGTGCGGCAAGGTTCGCTTTTCGATATGCCGGCCGAAACAGTTCCGGAGCCTGCAGGTAATTTTAAAACAATTGATGAAGTGACACATAATTATTATCTGATTGATAATGATATGGCACTTTTGTCGCTTACTGCCGAGCTCTCTGTTCAAAAAAGTTTTTGCTTTGATACTGAAACCACCGGGCTTGATACTTTTACGGCTTCTCTGGTTGGCATATCTTTTTCGTGGAAGGCACATGAAGCCTGGTACGTACCTGTACCAGCCAAGCGCAGCGATGCAGAAGTATTAATGAAAAGGTTTAAGAAAATTCTGGAAGACCCAAATATAGAGAAAGTTGGACAAAATATTAAGTTTGATGCTCTGGTACTTCGGCAATATGGAATCCATCTTGCCGGACCTGTTTTTGATACTATGGTGGCGCATCATTTACTACAGCCAGGACTGAAACACAACATGGATTACCTGGCAGAATCCTATCTGGGTTATACGCCGGTGTCCATTGAATCGCTAATTGGAGAAAAAGGAAAGGGGCAAAAATCCATGCGCGATGTTCCGGTTGAACAGGTTAAGGAATATGCTGCCGAAGATGCTGATGTAACCTGGCAATTGAAGCAGATTCTGGAGAAGGAATTGGAAAAGGAGGGCCTTACCTCTTTTTTCAGAGAGGTGGAAATGCCTTTAGTCCTTGTTCTTTTGGATATGGAGTATGAAGGTGTTAAAATTGATGTGGACGAGTTAAAGCGATTTGCCAATCATCTGGAAGAGCGATTAGCTGGTCTTGAACAAAAAATTACTGAACAGGCGGGGGGCGAATTTAACATCAACAGTCCCAAACAAGTAGGAGAAGTACTGTTTGAAAAACTTAAAGTCGACTCCAAAGCAGGTAAAACCAAATCGGGGCAATACAGTACCAACGAAGAGGTTTTGCAGAAACTGAAAGAGGAGCATCCAATTATTCCTCTAATTCTTGAACATCGTGGGTTAAAGAAATTATTATCAACGTATGTGGAGGCTTTACCTCAACTTGTTGTTAAAGAAACCGGACGACTTCATACGTCTTACAACCAGGCAATTGTTGTTACAGGACGCTTAAGCAGCACCAATCCCAATCTTCAGAATATTCCCATTCGCGATGATGACGGGCGTGAAATTCGCAAAGCATTTGTAGTAAAAGATAGCAACCATCTTTTCCTCAGTGCTGACTATTCGCAGGTTGAGCTTAGGCTTATGGCTCATTTAAGTCAGGATGCCCATCTCATAGAAGCTTTTAACCGGGGTGAAGATATTCACGCTGCTACGGCAGCCCGAATTTTTAAAATTCCACTTGCCGAGGTTTCTTCGGATATGCGTCGGAAAGCCAAAACGGCCAATTTTGGCATTATTTACGGCATTTCAGCCTTCGGTTTGGCCGAGCGGCTAAACATTCCACGTGGCGAAGCAAAAGCGCTTATCGACGGTTATTTTGAAAATTTTCCAGGTGTAAAAACTTATATGGATCAATGCATTCATTTGGCCCGCGAAAAAGGTTATGTGGAAACCCTGTTTGGTCGCAAACGCTATTTGCCCGACATCAACTCGCGCAATGCTGTGGTTCGTGGTGTAGCCGAGCGTAATGCCATCAATGCCCCAATTCAGGGAACGGCTGCCGATATCATTAAAAAAGCCATGGTGGACATTCACCAACGGCTCACCTCGCAAAATTTACAAACCAAAATGATTTTGCAGGTGCACGATGAATTAAACTTCGAAGTTTTTAAACCGGAGCTCGATCAGGTTAAATCGCTGGTAAAAGAAGCTATGGAATCGGCCGTTAAGCTAAGGGTACCGCTGGTGGTAGATATGGGCGTTGGCAACAACTGGCTCGAAGCGCATTAATTAACGCTTAATATATGTTAGACATTTTACTGGTAACACTCGGAATAATTCTGCTACTAACCGGACTGGTTGGTTGTGTGTTGCCTGTTTTACCGGGGCCGCCAATCAGTTTTGCAGCTTTATTATTGCTTCATTTTACCAGGTGGGCTCAGTTTCCGGGGGCTTTTCTCTGGACGTGCGCCGGTATTGCTGTTGGTGTATCCATTCTGGATAACTGGATACCCATTTGGGGTACTAAAAAATTGGGTGGCAGCGCCCGAGGTGTTTGGGGTGCGGCATTAGGTTTGCTGGTGGGGTTGTTCTTTGGTCCTTTGGGTGTTATTGCGGGGCCTTTTATTGGGGCACTAATCGGAGAACTGTCACTCCATTCCGATTCAAACAAAGCGCTAAAAGCAGCTTTCGGCTCTTTTATTGGTATGCTGACCGGAGTGGTTCTTAAGCTTATTGTATCAGGTTTGTTTACCTGGTATTTTATTAAGGAACTGATAGTTTAGTTAAAATCAATAAAAAACCCGGGATTTTTTATTGTCCCGGGTTCCTAAACATTTAGTCGTTAATAGCTCCAATCCATTTTAATCTCTAAATCTGAGTTTATCGCTTATCTCCTGCATGCGTTAAAATGGTGCCGCTTAGCATGCCCTGATATTCATCTTTATTGCTCAATACGGTTAATGCTTTGGCAACTTCTTTATCGCTTCTTAAATTATGAAGTATGGCACCTTTTTGGTAATAGTATCTGCGCATTAACTCTAACGACAACAATTCGCTGATTTCAGGTTTAAACAATTCCATATCACGGTTAATATCAGGAGCAATTTGCTTTTCGATTAATGCCAGCGATTCTCCGGCATATTCCATATAACCGTCTCTTCTGACTGCGGCTTTAAGCTTATTCAACAAGTCCTGCGATTCGGTTTGATAGCGGAACTCTTTTAACCCGGCCACATAGTTTTTAAAGCCCTCAAATTGTGAATCGGACAAAGTAAATTTCTCAGGCTTTTCAACCGAAGGGTTTGTTATAGTAAACTCGGTGGCATAATCAAACACTATTTGCTGCGATATTAAAGCGATGGAAATATTTGAAAACCTTTCGGAATCAACAGTAATATCCGGAGAGATGCCACCACCGTCAAACACCGGACGACCACCTTTGGTTTTGAACTCTTTCATTAGCGAATCGGGTATAAAACCAACGCTGCCATCTTCGTTACGGTGCGAATAATCGACAGCCTGAATACAACGTCCACTTGGGATGTAATATTTGGCGGTAGTAACTTTCAGTTTGGCATTATAGGCAAGGTTACGAGTGGTTTGTACTAGTCCTTTGCCGAACGACCTTTGCCCAACCACAATGGCCCGGTCGTGGTCTTGCAGCGCCCCTGCAACAATCTCGGACGCTGATGCGGAACCACGGTTAATCAATACAGCAATAGGCAATTCGGTATCCATTGGTTCGCGTGGTGCTCTGAAAGTTTTTTCCCATTGCGATACTTTTCCGCGGGTGCTAACAACTTCACTGCCCCGAGGCAAAAACAGGTTGGCAATTTTTACGGCTTCATCCATTAAACCTCCGGGGTTTCCACGCAGGTCCAACACCAACTTTTTCATGCCACCCTTTTTGAGTTCAGAAAAGGCTTTCTCCACTTCGCGTGAACAATCCTGGGTAAAATTGCTCAGGATAATAATGCCTGTTTCTTTATCGAGCATGCCATAATAAGGAACCGGATTTATTTGAATAACACGGCGGGTAATAGGTATCTCCAAAGGATTTTTAATGCCGGGACGTTGAACCTTTACTTTTAATTCGGTTCCGGCAGGGCCCTTAAGGCGCTCGCTCACCTGAGCTGTTTCGCGGTTGAGCATGCTTTCCCCGTTGATTTCAAGAATCCGGTCGCCGGCTCTCAGGCCCGACTGCTGTGCCGGAAACCCCTCGTAAGGTTCCGAAATAACCACATATTGCCCGCGTTTGGTTATCAGAGCACCAATACCGGCGTATTCGCCTGTGGTCATAAACCTGAAATCTTCCATTTCCGATTCAGGAATAAAGGTTGTATACGGGTCGAGCGACTCCAGCATACCATCAATGGCAGTTTTAATAAGCTTCTCGGGTTGTGTTTCATCAACATAACTACTGTTCAGTTCTCTGAAGAGCGTATAAAAAATATCGAGGTTTTTTACTATTTCAAAGTTTCTCTGGTCGGTATTGGCGGCCACAAAACCAAAAGTAATCAACACGCTCAGCGAAATGATTATCCACCATCTGGCTTTGAAAAATCCCTTGCGTTTTTCCATGGGTAATGAATTATTAAAAATGAATGCTTCTATGCGGTTATAACGTGCCAGTTCAAATATTGTTCCAAGCCGAATCCAACAACCACAATTTCTGCAAATTTAGCATTTATTGTTAATTGGTTGCGTTTTTCTGCGTTCTTATCCTGTAAAATCATTCGTCTCCTGCACAAAACATCCTTCGGGTTACACGATTTCCTTCTTCATCAACAATTGTAATGGTATTGCTCCCCCTTACTGGCAGCACTTCGACCTGATGTGGCGACTGGGTTATTCCAATAAAATTACCATTTAAGTGCCAGTAAAGAGAGGCTTGCTGATTTCGATGAACAGCTTTTAAAATGATTCGTGAAAGCTCTCCATCCAGATTTTTTGGAACATAAACGGTGGTGTTCGCGACAGGATAGATAAAATCGATGGGATTGAGCGCTTCATTGTTTTCGCAACCCGGTTTAAAAGGAGGAAGTGAGATATAGCCCGGGTGGCGCGATTTATAATACCATTCCATAACGGGCGGTAAAACAAAACGGTTAACAGGCCGGGTTTTTCCGGTAGGTTCGCAATCGATGCGGGTTTGGTATCGGCCATCTTCGGTTAAATGAATAAGATGGTGGTATGGACAACCTTCTGTTTTTTTATGGGTAGCCGCTATATAAACCGAATCAACAGGTTCGCAATGCTGTCCGGCTCTGTAACCCGAGTGGCGACAAACAGGCACTTTTATTAAATCATCGTAAGGCATTTGAAATCGGCTGGTGGGTGGCAGCAGATTGAAAAGCTCAAACATAATAGGGCCGGCTGTGGCACCTCCAATTATTCCCGGACGACCTTCGCCAGTGGCATTGCCAACCCAAACAGCCACAACATATTCGGGTGTTACGCCAATGCTCCAGGCATCTCTGTACCCATAGCTAGTGCCGGTTTTCCAGGCTATTTGCCGCGATGAGGAGAAGTGTTCCCAGCCGGTTTCTTCGGGTGGGCGCTGAACGCCGGTCATGGCCATAAAGGTTTGATATATGGCCGATGCCTGAAAAACGGGTGCAAATTCAGTTTCCCGGGGAATGGTTTCTTTTTCCGAATAGGTGGTGGTCAAGGCTCTGAAATCGTCTTTTGAATAAACAGAGTTGTTGGCCATGTAGTGATTGAGTGTTCGTGCCAATGAGGCGTAGCAACCGGTTAAATCCCACAACGAGGTTTCGCTTCCACCCAAAATCAATGTAAGACCGTAATGCCCATAGGGTTTTTGCATGGTGGTAAAACCACACTGTTGCAAAAGCGCCAGAAAACGTTCGCCGCCATAATCATTTAAAAGTCGTACAAAAGGAACATTCAGGGAGCGCGATAAGGCTTCGTTGGCTGCCACGGCGCCATCGAATCGTTTTTGATAGTTTTGAGGATTAAAATTTCGGTAATACGTTGGAATATCGGGCAAAAGTGTCTTTTCCAAAATATACCCATCCTGTAGGGCGGCAGCAAAAAGAATGGGTTTCAGAATACTGCCGGAGCTGCGGGGCGCTTTAACAATATCAACCTGATGACCTTTGCCGGCATCCACACCAACGGTATTGCCCACGTATGCCAAAACAGCACCGGTTTCTACCGACACAATCAATGCGGCTGCATTATGTATCTGGTTTTGCTTCAACTGAAATCCATGTCGGTTTATAACGTCGGCGGCTAATCGTTGCAAGTAAGGGTCGATGGTGGTTTTTTCACGTGTTCCCCGTTTATTGGTTATCTGAGCATCGAGTAAATGAGGAATTAATTGTGGTATGGGGCGAGGTTCCCCCGGTAACGACTCGGTCACAGCCAGTTGAAGTGTCACATCATCAATAGCACCCTTTTGGTGAAGCTTTACCAACAAACGGTTTCTTTTTTCAAGCAGTTGTTGGCGATTACGTCCCGGATGAACCAGTGCCGGGGCATTAGGCAATATAGCCAGCAGCGCCGATTCGGCCCAGGTAAGTTCATGCGCAGGATGGTTAAAATAGCGCCACGAGGCAGCCTCCAGACCAACAGTATTGCCTCCAAACGGAGCCTGCGAGGCATATAACGCGAGAATACTGTCTTTACTTATTGAAAACTCTAACCTCACGGCCAGATACATCTCTTTAATTTTGTGAAGGATGGTTCTGGGTGAGGGGCGTGCCAATCGAATTACCTGCATGGTTATTGTGCTGCCCCCGCTAACTGTTCTTCCTGCTAAAAGATTCTGCTTAACAGCTCGCACCAGTGAAACCGGGTTAACACCCGGATGATAGTAAAAATGTTCATCTTCGAATGTTATCAGTGCTTTTGAGAATTTATAAGGAACCGAATCGCCCGGAGGAAAACGCCACTGCTCGTCGTCGGCAATATAACCGGCGAGCAGCGTTCCATGCTTATCGGTTAAAATGGTAGAGTAAGGTGTTTTAAAAAGTGGCCGGGGAAGAGAAAAATAAAACAGCAAAACCAGCGCCCCAATCAGGGGCGCCCAGAGAAATTTTTTATTTACAAACTTGGTGTTTTTTAATATCATATAAAGAGAATATAACCTTTCAACTCAAAGGTAGAGAGTTGATTAGGAGTGGCTCTTTAATAAAATATATAATGTAACAATTATATTAGCGATTTTTCTTAAGAAACATTGTCTAGAAAAAATAGCTGAAAGAATGCTATCATTCTTAAACCTCTGTTTCAATTCCAATTTCATTTTCAATTCTTAAGGCTTCATAGATAGGAATATCAGCGCCTAAAATTTCTAATGAAACAGTAATCGCATAAGGTATTTCCATTTTGTTTTTATCCCATCCTCTATGACCACGAATTGCAAAACTCAACTCTTCTGGTAGTTCATATGATTTCAGTATTGTCCAGTCTTTCTGTAAACTACTATTTGTTCTATTTATGTCTTGAACTGCTCCAAAATGGCTTCGGGTTTTAATCTTCCAATCAAAATTGGATAATCTGTCTCTTTCCTCTTTATCATATGAGGTTTCAGTATCATTGATTTCTTTTAGTACATAATCTTTGAATTTATCATATGACTCACCAATTTTGGAACTAGTCCAATCTAACCAAGTAGATAAATATGATTTTGTTTTTTGCCTCGTCCTTCTTATCTGGGCAGTGAAAGCCAATGTTACTTCTATTAAAATATCAAATTCATCACCCTGACCACGCATACTTTCTGAAATTTTGAGTGAGTATAGATGACCTTCTTCTGCCTGTATTTCACCTGTATTATAGAATGTAATTCTATAATCTGTATTTCTAACTACCCTATCTAACGAAGGCAAACCGTATCCAAAATATTGAATGCTTGTTTTTGTTGGATTATGAAAATAATCTTTCGGCAATCTAGCACCTTGAACAATAAATGCTCTTATTAAATTCGTTCCCTCTTCTGGATATATTTGTTTTAGAAGAGCAGAAATATGAGCGACCTTTGGTGTAGAAAAGGACGTACCAACACTGTCTTTACCTATTGCACTTCCTCCATGAAATGTTGAACGGAGAAGTTCTGGCGAAATAGTAGAATTTTGCTTTATAAGAGCATCTCCGTTTTTTGAAATAACAAGACCTCCTCCGTACTCAACTACATCAGGTTTAACAGTATTCCAAATTCCTGTACCAATTCGAGAAAACGCTGAAATGTCATTTTCTTCACCTAAGGATATCCAGTTTTCATCTTCAAAAGCTGAAATGTTTAATGAACCGACAGATAACCCAAAAAGACTCTGCGAAGGATTAGCTAAACGGCAAAACTTTTCTTCTAAATATTTGGGATATTTCTTTCCATTTTTAATAAAATACTGAATATCGCCAAAACGTATATTACCAACAGAAATTAAAAAAAGTATATCATTTTCAAAAGTGAGTTTATCAATAATTGCTGCCCAAGAAGACATATGTTTTATTCTATACTGAGCACTAGAAGTAATGGAAAGATTAAATATCTTACAATCAGAGTTTTCATCAACAATTGTCTCCATTAGACTTGCAGGATATTTGTTTTGCAAATAATTATCCTTGTCAAGTACTCTTAAATTTTTAATAAAACAAGGCAATTTATAAGGAGATTCTAAATTTGTAATTCCTTTAGGGTAAAGTATAGCTCCAGCTACTTTGGTTCCGTGCCCACCACCTTTCACATAATCGGCTGTAGATGTATCTCCTTCAACATAAGATTTAGATTCTTCTTTTAAAGCAGGAGCTATATATTTATGGTTTTCCATAATACCACTATCAATAACCCCAACTATAGTAGAATCAATATCGGGAGCTAATAATTCTATCTCGGCTTCAGGAACCTCACTAGTTAGTCCCTCGATACCTTTAACTTCATCAATCTCTGAAACTTCAAAAACATATTGATAATTGAGTACCAGGTCTTTTAAACCTTTGCCTGTAATTAAAACCTGACATGAAAAGCTATCTTCTAATTCTACTAATGAACTTTTAATCTCACCATAGTGTTTTATAAATTCTTCAAAATGGGTTTGACGTTCTGTTAATATGACATCTCTTTTTATTAAATCTTCCCTATATTTTTTTAATCTAGCCTCCCCACCCTGCTTTGTTGTATCTGGCTCTTGCCCTATTGGTTTTGCAAAAGCAACCGAAACCTCAACTAAATAATTGTCTTTATCTTGTATTTTACTCCAATTTGAAAATAGATATTCTGATAAGATATGTTCTGGTTTCCAAATTTCTCTATCACCATCGATAATCTCCCAAAAATCAGCAATGCCTCCAGTTCCATGCTCTTGAGAAATAAATCCGTTTATCTTTTCTTCAAGTGACTTCAGGTTATCAAATGAAGCTCCAATAATAAATCCATCATCTTCCTCTGAAATTATTTCTATACCAAATGATTCTAAATCAAATTCGGCATTTATCAAATCTGGATTTATTTGAAGAAATATTGGAGTTGTATTTTCATCAATAGCAGCTAATCCCTCAGATTGTCTCGTTTTGAAAGAGTTAAGCCAATCTGATTTTAATTTACCTGTTTTTTGTCTAAGGAAATTGCTATGCCTTTGTCGATTATCCTTATTATCCTTTGTTATAGGATTTTCAGCTCCGCCTCCATGATAACGAGGCTTGCCTGAAATTTTTTGGACAAACTTTAAATGAGGAAATTGTTCCATTAATTATTTATTGATTGCTTTATTTTCCTCAAACGCATCGTTAACATCATCTAATGAAATTTCACTATTTGAATGAATAATAACCTTCTTAGCTGCATCATTTGCAATTTTAACTATAACAGCGTAAGACATTCCATTCAATTTTTTTGAAAAATCAATTAGGTCGATATTTTTACTAAGTTTTAAGGCTGAAAATGTGTTTTTAAGCAATTCAATTATTTCTTTTTCACTCGGTTTAGGTAATTCTATAAAATCGTCAAACCTTCTAAATAAGGCATTATCTAAACTTCCTTCAAGATTTGTTGTACATACCAAAATTCCTTCTCCATCATATTCTTCTAACAATCCAAGTAATATGTTAACTATCCGATGTATTTCACCAACATCATTTGATGAACGATTCCTTTGTTTACCAATAATATCAAATTCGTCAAGCAATAGAACACAAGGATAATCCTCCATACTTTTAAATAAATTTTGCAAATTAGAAGCAGATTCTCCTAAATATGAGGATATAATTGTGTCAAATCTAACTTTATAAAAAGGCAATCCTAAATCCCAAGCAAGACGTTCAGCAGCCATTGATTTGCCACAACCAGAGGCTCCATGCAATAAAATCTTTCTTCTTGGTTTAAGACCATGGTGTGCCAGTCTTTCTCTTGCTAAATATTCTTTTTCAATTCGTAAAAATTTACCATTAATTTCAGGAGATAAGACCATTTCATGTCTTAAAAACTCATGTTCAATATGAGTTGCTAAAGGTAATTTATAACGCCTATCGACAGGAATATTAAAGATTCTGTCTTTTGCAACTTTAAATGTAGGCTTTTGGAATTCTCTTGATAAATTGTCATTTAATATTTTTGTCAGTTTATCAGCAAGTTGCGAATGACCTTTTCTTTTTTCGTCTTCAATTATACTAAAGGCTATCTTCATCAAAGGCGTATCTTGTTCTCCCTCAATGGATTTAAATAATCTTGTTAATAAAGCTTGATTCATTTTATTGCCTTTTTGCAAATATAAAAAAATATTTACGGCCAAGTCCTTTTTTAACAATCATCCTTCTCAATCATCATAAATAACACAAGTCGATCTTTAGTTCGGTTTTACGATAAGATTTTGAAAAATAATTCTGGTAAGCTAAAGTGAATTGATGATAGAGAAAGATTATTTATATTTTAACAATAACTCAATTCTAACTCTCACATTACCCAAATGCCGCTAAAATCTGAACACAAACTATCAGCAATACCATCGCAACCGGATAAACGGTTGCATAAGCCACTGCCGGAGCATTGTTATCGGTCATGGGAGAAACCGCTGCAAGTCCCGGTGTACTGGTCATGGCGCCGGTTAGGGTTCCCATCATGGTTAAGAAATTCATTTTCTTAAGCAGACGTGCAGCAATTATCGCAAAAATCATCGGCAGCAAGGTGATAACGCCCCCCATGGCAAATAGCTTAAAGCCATAGGTCTGGTAGGTTTCTTCGATGTTTGCCCCGGCTTTAGTCCCAACTTCAACCAGAAAGAACATAAGTCCAACCTGTCGTAAAAGCTGGGTGGCAGCACCCGACATGCTCCAGATTAATGGTCCTGTGCGTCCCATTCGACTTAGTATCATGCCAACAGTGAGCACGCCACCGGTAAGACCAAGACTAAAAGTAAAGTCGTGACCGTACGATAAGGATAAGTTACCAAGTAAAATTCCAAGTACAATACCCGCAGCAATAGGGAAAAAATCGGTATCTGACAATTTTTTATCGTTATTTCCAAAAATGGTGATAACCTGTTTCATGCTTTCGCTACTGCAGGCAACCATAAGTTTATCACCCATCTGTAAACGCAAATTGGGCGAAGGGGTAATGTCAATGCCGCTCCGACGTACACGGGTAACAGTAGCCTGATAGGTTCTCCAAAGATTAAACGACCGAAGTGTTTTATTAACAGCTTCCTTGTTTGTAACCAATATGGATTGTACCTCGTAGCTTTTAGGGATAGGAATTTCTTCGTTGGTTTCGCTGCCAATTAATAAACCAATTTTTTGCAACGACTCTTCGGTGCCAACCGCTTTAATTAAATCGCCCCGGGTTAAAATAGCCTGAGGAGAAGGAATCACCAGTTCCCCATTATGAAGAATTCGGGAAATTACAGCATTGGTCATGGAGCGAATGCGTAAATCGCGGATTGATTTATTGTGGATGGCATCATTTTCAACGCGGAAAATCCGGGTTTTTATTTCGGGAAAGCCCGATTCGGCTTCCTGCTCATATTCTTTTTCGGCAGCTTTAATATCTACTCTGAATATTTTCGGATAAAGACGCACAAAAAGAATTACGCCAATAACCCCAAATGGATAGGCAATACCATAACCAATGGAAATTAACGGAGAGTTGGTTGCATCAATGGCTGCCGCCAGACCCGGGGTGCTGGTGAGTGCCCCGGTTAAAAGTCCGATGGCAACCGGCATTTCAACGCCTCCCCAGTGAAAAGTGAAGAATGTTATTAGTGAAGCTGAGATAACGACAACTGATGTAATCCAAACAAGCGTTCGTCCCTGTTTGCGGAAGGAATCAAAAAATCCCGGACCAGCCTGCATTCCAATAGTGTAGATAAAAAGAATAAGACCTAGCTGACCAATAATTGGCGGAATTTCGTAACCAAGATGGCCAAAGAGTATGGCCACAAAAATAATGGCAGAGATATCCAGTGAAACACCTTTAACGGTAATATTACCAATGATAAATCCAATACAGATGATAATGAACAATACAAAATAGGGTTGTGTCAGTAAATCCATAACGAAGGTTTTTGGTTGCAACAAATTTAGGGTAAATGATTTGGTTATTAATTCTGTTTTGGCTGTTAAATGTTGTTAAAGGTGGTGATGGCGTGAAAATTGCCAATAAAACGGTCTAAGGTATTTAAACCATTATAATCAGATGCTATTAAAATCATAATAACGAACACCATTTCATACAATTAACTTTTGTTAAGTGCCTGCAACCGATATTAAAAGCTGAATTCATAAAATTTTGCCTTATATTTGCACCTAATTTGAGATTTTATGTCCTTTTAACAACCTCATTTAATCCAGGTTTGTTATGAATAGCAGTGCACGGCGCAAACTTAGAAGTTCTTATGCTACAACCATTATCAGTATTTCGCTGGTTTTGTTTCTACTCGGAATTATTGGTTTTTTGTTTTTAAACGCCCAGCGCCTGTCGCATCATGTTAAAGAGAATCTGGGTTTTACCATTTTAATTAAAGACAATACCCGTGACGCTGAAGTGAGGCGTTTGCAGAAAATTTTAAGTGCTGCACCATATGTGCGCATGGTTGAGTATGTTGATAAAGACCAAGCCGCTCAAACCTTAAAAGAAGAACTGGGCGAAGATTTTGTGGAGTTTCTGGGCTACAATCCGCTTCTTTCATCTATTGAAGTTAGGCTGGCTGCAGCCTGGGCCAATCCCGACAGTATGGCCCGTATCGAAGCTGAAGTTATGAATTATCCTCAGGTGAAAGAGGTTTATTATCAAAAAAACCTGCTCCATGCCGTTAATGAAAACATCAGGAAAATAACCATGGTGTTGGCGCTTTTTAGCGGATTGTTGTTGTTTATTTCGGTGGCACTAATTAACAACACCATTCGATTGTCGGTTTACGCCCGGCGTTTCCTCATTCGAACCATGCAACTGGTTGGAGCAACAAGGGGTTTTATACGAAAACCATTTCTGCTTAAAAGTGTTTTGCATGGACTTGCCGGAGCAACACTGGCCATTATTTTGCTGTCGCTGCTTATATACAGTCTTGGCAAAGAACTTGAAGGTGTTATTGGCTTTTCAGATGTAATGCTGGTTGGCCTATTGTTTTTACTGGTAACCATCATTGGGATTTTAATTACGCTGGTATCAACCTTTTTTGCAGTTAACAAGTATCTGCGTCTTAAAACCGACCAACTTTACTATTAATGAATTTTTAAACAAATTAAAATAAACATCCGCCCGAACAGATAAACGTAATACAACCTGAAACCCAAAGAGTCAAATTTAAATAACAGGTGCCAAGTGAGTTTTATCAATCGGGGCAACTTGTTCCGCAGAACGGAAGACAATCAGACCTTATTATAAAAATTATTTACGGATGAAAAAAGAAAACCAAAAAAAGTTTGAACTGGCTCTTGATAAAGAGAACTATATTCTTTTAGCGATAGCTTTTGTTATTGTTGTAGTTGGATTTCTGCTGATGATGGGCGGAGGAAGCAACGACCCCGAGGTTTTTAACGAAGCCATATATGGTTTTCAACGTATTACCCTGGCGCCACTGGTGGTTTTGTTTGGGTTTTTGTTTGCCATTTACGCCATCATGAAAAAACCTTCTGTAGATAAAAAATAGTTCTCCTGCCATAAATTTTCTTATCAATGAGTTGGATTGAAGCCCTTATTCTTGGTATAATTCAAGGATTAACTGAGTTTTTGCCCGTTAGCAGCAGTGGTCACCTCGAAATTGGAAAGCATCTTTTAGGTGTTGAAACCACAGATAATCTGAGTTTTACGGTAGCTGTGCATGGCGCCACGGTTTTAAGTACTTTGGTTGTTTTCCGAAAGGACATCGCCTCTTTACTTGCCGGATTGTTTAACTTTTCATGGAACGAGCAAACCCGATACATTGCGGCTATTGCAATTTCAATGATTCCTGTTTTGGTTGTCGGTTTGTTTTTTAAAGACCATGTTGAGGCCATTTTTGATTCACCTGCCATATTGCTCATTGTTGGATGTATGTTATTTATTACGGCATCTCTGTTAGCTTTGGCTTATTACCGGAAATCGGGCAACCGCGATATCAGTTTCAAAGATGCATTTATTATTGGCATTGCTCAAACGGTGGCCATTATGCCGGGAATTTCCAGATCCGGAGCAACCATAGCTACCGGTTTGCTTTTGGGCAACCGGAAACATGAAGTAGCACGCTTTTCCTTTCTGATGGTTTTAGTTCCCATTATCGGCGAAAATCTTTTAAGTGTTTATAAAAGCATGTCGTCCCCCGTTCTGGAGTCATCACAAGGCATTGGATTAATGCCACTTTTGGCTGGGTTTATAGCGGCCTTTGTGGCTGGCTGGTTTGCCTGCAGATGGATGGTGGAGCTGGTTAAAAAGGGTAAACTAATCTGGTTTGCCATTTATTGTGCTGTTGTTGGATTACTGGCCGTTGTTGGTAGTTTTTGGGCTTAAAAATACCGCTTGCCTGGTTTGATAAATAACAAATGGAAGATTTTTATAAAAGTTTTAGCCTGAAAGCGGAGTGTATTCCCAACGATTTTAGCGAGGGACGGATATTGTTGTTTGACAAGCCTTTCGGGTGGTCGTCGTTCGATTTGGTTAACAAAGTGAGGATATTAATAAGACAGCAATTGGGTTTTAAAAAAATTAAAGTGGGGCATGCCGGAACGCTCGATCCTTTAGCAACAGGACTAATGATTGTTTGCACAGGCAAGCTCACCAAGCAGATTGAAACCCTTATGGGAATGGAGAAAGAGTACATCGCCTCAGTAACACTTGGCAGTACAACACCATCGTACGATTTGGAGACAGAGATTAACCAGGAATTTGATATTGCACACATAAGCGAACAGGAAATACAAGATGCCCTTAAAGGTTTTTTGGGTATTCAAATGCAAACACCCCCGCTTTTTTCGGCCATCCGTATTAATGGTAAAAGAGCTTACGAGCATGCCCGAAAAGGACATGATATGGAGTTGGCCGGACGGCAGGTTGAATTCCATCAACTGGAATTACTCAGTTACCAAAAACCGGTGGCCACCATTCGCGTAGTTTGCAGCAAGGGAACATATATACGCTCTTTTGCCTACGATTTAGGAAAATCGCTACAAGCCGGCGGTCATTTATCAGGGTTAGTGCGTAGCGCCATTGGTTCGTTTAAAGTATCTGAAGCTCAAACAATTGAGCAGTTTGATGAATTTTTGCAACAAATTCGTACAAATTAAGGTATCATTCGTACAAATGGAGCTTATTTTTGTATTAAAGTTTTGGATGTTTTTTCAATAATTAATTATTACTATGAAGTTATCAAAGTTTAAGTATAAACTGCCCGATGAGCTCATTGCCCTTCATCCGGCACAAAATAGAGATGAGTCGCGATTAATGGTAGTTCATCGTTCAACAGGGAAAATAGAACACAAAGTATTCAAGGAAATTGTTGACTATTTTGGACAGGACGATGTTTTGGTTTTCAACGACACCAAAGTTTTTCCTGCCCGACTTTATGGTAATAAAGAAAAAACAGGCGCCGAAATTGAAGTTTTCCTGCTTCGCGAATTGAACAAGGAGCAGCGTTTATGGGACGTATTGGTTGATCCGGCCCGAAAAATCCGCATCGGCAACAAACTCTATTTTGGTGAAGACGATTTATTGGTTGCGGAAGTTATTGACAATACAACTTCACGCGGTAGAACACTTCGTTTTCTTTACGATGGTTCGTACGAGGATTTTAAGAAAACTCTTTACAGCCTCGGAGAAACGCCTCTTCCAAAGTTTATTAAACGCCAGGTGGAGCCTGAAGACAGCGAACGCTACCAAACCATTTTTGCCCAAAACGAAGGAGCAGTGGCGGCTCCCACTGCCGGTCTGCACTTTAGTCGCGAATTATTAAAGCGGTTGGAAATTAAAGGCGCTCATTTTGCTTATGTTACATTACACGTTGGGTTAGGAAACTTCCGTACTGTGGATGTTGAGGATTTAACCAAGCATAAAATGGACTCGGAGCAGATATTAATTACCGAGAAAGCCGCAGAAATAATTAATAAAGGAAAAGATCAGAAACGCAAGGTTTGTGCAGTGGGAACAACGGTTATGAGAACCCTCGAAAGTTCGGTGAGTACATTCGGACATGTTAAGCCTTACGAAGGGTGGACTAATAAGTTTATTTTCCCATCCTACGATTTTAGCGTGGCTAACTGTATGATTTCGAATTTCCATTTACCATTGTCTACTTTGCTAATGATGGTTTCAGCTTTTGGAGGTTACGATTTGGTAACGAAAGCCTATAAAACTGCCGTTAAAGAGAAGTACCGCTTTGGCACCTACGGCGATGCCATGTTAATTTTGTAAAATAAGAGCTGGTATTAAACCAAACAATCAAATAAACCCGGTAAAACATTTCACATGAAGAGCCGGGTTTCTTTTTGTTTTGCCAGTTCTCCTTTTTTTTCGTAACTTTTGTATTTGGTTTTAACTTAAGCATTGCAGAATATGATTAAATTGTTGGTTCCGGTTAATTTCTCCCAATATTCATTAAATGCCCTGAAATTCGGGTTAACACTGGCCGAAAAATTCCCGGCCGAGATTACCATTTTGCATTGCTTTGGTTTATACGAATCGAAAAGTGAACTGAACCTGACGGATGTTGAGAAAGGAAACCTGCGACAGGAGGTTGAAAAACAGGAAGAGGAAGCCAGAGAAAAACTAAACAGGCTAACACTCGAAAAGGTAAGCGGCATGTCGCCTTCTCAAAAGGAGAATATCACACTAAAAGTACGCTTTGAGTATGGCTATCCTGAGGACGTAATCCCTAAAATAAGCCAAAAAGAGAATTGCGACGTTATTATAATGGGCACCAAAACCAAAGGCGAAACCATAAAGGAGTTGCTGGGAAGTATTACCGGCGATGTAATTCAAAAAGTTACGGCTCCCGTTTTGGCGGTTCCTGCCCATTCGGTTGTTGATTTATCGCGTATTGGCAAAGTGCTGTTTTTAACCGAATTCGATGAGCAGGATTATTTCTCTATTCATAGACTGATACGTATTATTACCCCGTTTGATACCGAAATACACGCCGTTCACTTTTGCTATAAGAAGGGCGAAGATACCGGGCTGTTGAAAATGGAGAAATTTAAAGCTTACTGCGATTCAACCTACCGTAACCATAAGATTATTTACCAGATTTTGAAAGGGAAGGATTTTGTTGAAACCATTGAACAATATGTGCAGGAACATCAAATTGATATTCTGGCAATGACACGAAAAAAACGAAACTTCCTGCAACGGTTTTTCAATGCCAGCATTACTCGTAAGCTGTTATTTCATACCGACATACCATTACTGGTGTTTCATGCTTAATTCTTTAAACCAGAATAGAGGTGAACTACATTTAATTTGTAATGTTTACTATTTGAGCGGACTTATGACCAATCGAAAATAATTACTGATACCCTAATAAATACAGGTTATGGCAAATGCAAAAATGAGAATCGGAATTTTGTCGGCGGGCGGTGATTGTCCCGGTATCAATGCAGCCATTCGCGGAGTTGGAAAAACAGCCATTGTAGAATACGAAATGGATGTTTTGGGCATAGTGAACGGATTTAGCGGCTTGTTGGAGAAAGATACCATTGAGTTAAACGAACAGTTACTTTCGGGTATCTTAACGCTGGGAGGAACCATTCTTGGCACATCACGTCTTAAACCCTATAAGGTGGTTGAAGGTGAAGACCCTGCTGCAATGCCCGAATTGATAAAAAAGAACTATCGCGAAATGGGCTTGGATGCACTGGTTTGCATTGGTGGAAATGGCACGCAAAAAACTGCCAACCTGTTGTCAAAAGAGGGACTGAATGTTATTGGAGTGCCAAAAACCATCGACAATGATGTGTGGGGAACCGATGTTACTTTTGGATTTGATACTGCCGTTTATATAGCTACCGATGCCATTGACCGGTTGCATACTACCGCCAACTCACACAAAAGGGTTATGGTAATTGAAGTGATGGGCCATCAGGCCGGATGGATTGGTCTTTACTCGGGCATAGCCGGTGGTGGCGATGTTATCCTGATTCCTGAGATTCCATATAACCTCGATACGGTTGCCGAATGTTTAATGGAAAGAAGCCGTAAGAAAAAACCCTACTCCATTGTGGTGGTAGCTGAAGGAATTGAAAAAATGGCTAAAAAATCGGCCGGGGCATTTATAGCCAAACAAATTCGGAAAATGACAGGCTTGGAAACCCGCGAAACCATTCTTGGGTACATTCAGAGGGGTGGCAGTCCAACACCTGCCGACAGGATTTTGGCCACCCGTTTTGGTGCTTCTGCTGCCCGATTAATTCATGAGCAGAAATTTGGTACCATGGTGGCCCTTAAAGGTGGTGTTATAACTTCGGTCCCATTGGATGAGGTTGGTGGAAAAATCAGGTTGATTCAACCCGATAATCCATTGGTTGAAAAGGGCCGTCATATGGGCGTTTGTTTTGGCGATTGTTGTTTGTAATGTTCTTAATAACCTCCTATTAATTGCTATATTTGAAGCTGTTCATCATAAATTACCATTAAATGCATCCCAACGAAATTAAAAAACTGAATAACGAGTTATACAATGCCTCTGCCGAGGAAATTTTAAAAAGAGTTTTGGCTCTGTTTGATAATAAAATTGCACTTTCTTCCAGTCTTGGAGCCGAGGACCAGGTTTTAACCGATATGGTTCTTAAAATCAATCGCAATGCGCGTATTTTTACACTCGATACCGGACGATTGTTTCCCGAAACCTACGACTTAATCGACCGTACCGCCAAAAAATATAAAACGTCCATCGAAGTGTTTTTCCCGAACAATGAAAAAGTTCAGGAAATGGTTAATGCCAAAGGTATCAATCTGTTTTACCAAAGCGTTGAAAATCGGAAATTGTGCTGTCATATCCGAAAAATTGAACCGCTTCAAAGGGCCTTTGCCAATTTGGATGCCTGGATTTGTGGTTTACGTGCATCGCAATCGGTAACCCGAACCGATATCGGCGTTGTGGAGTGGGATAGCAACAACAACCTTGTAAAAGTGAATCCGCTGGCTAAATGGACCGAACAACAGGTTTGGGATTACATAAAAGAGCACAAGGTGCCATATAATGTTTTACACGATAAAGGATTTCCAAGTATTGGCTGTCAGCCTTGTACAAGAGCTATTATGCAAGGCGAAGATGTTCGTGCCGGACGATGGTGGTGGGAAAATCCCGAGTCAAAAGAATGCGGTTTGCACAAAAAATAAAAAGAGAAATTGCCTAAAAAGTTATCAAACTCAATCTTTTTTCTTAGTGCTCCTTTGTGTGTACTTTGTTTTAATCTGTGGTTCAAACGTTTAAGTTCTACCACAAAGTAAACAAAGGTTATTACAAAGTTACACTAAGGACTTTTTAGACAGCTTCTACCATTTTATAATAGCAAAGTAAGATTGTTGTACAACCACTTAAACGTTACTTTATCTCTTCAAAATCGATGTATTCGCCCTTATCCAGATTTTGACGGTGCGATGAGTTTGGCTTGCCTTCAACCGTAACTTTGCCTTCTTCTTTCTTTTTCCGGTTAATATAATCGCGGTAAGCATTTTGTTTTTCTTCTTCCATTTTTTGAATACGATTTGTCATAAAAATGGGAAGAAATATCTGGCCAATGAGTTTGAACAGATAATATATAATGATTAAAAATACGAGTATTTTAAGCAACATAATATTGATATTTTTTTTACCAGCCTTTTTAGCCAGGTGTTTTTCAAATTTTTACATTAAACCGATATTCGTCTTCCGGTTCAAATCATTGTTCGGCGGCAACCAGTAAATGTTTAGAGCCCGATTGAATGGATCGTACCGCAGCATTAACCGTTTCATCCACTTCATGTATGATTGGATAAAATCCATCATTGTCGATGATGTTTCTGGCAATGTAGGCTTTTAATTCCAAATCAATCAGTTTAAAAGAATGCAGGTATTGAGCCCGGTTCTGCTTTAATCCGCGTTGCTCGGCAAACCTAACCAATTGCTCGGTAACAGGCTGTGTGTCGAGATAAATTTTAATAGCCCTGGCTGTTTGGTAGGCTTGAAGCTTCGAGCGGTTTTCGTCGCTGTATTTAAGTGCAAACTGGTAAATAAAGCCATTCTCACGCAGGGCAAAATAGTAATTGGTAAAGGCTGAGGTATCACGAGGAACAAAAATGTCGGGCATAACGCCACCACCGCCATAAACAGTGCGTCCGCCTTTGGTCGAATATTTCAACGAATCGTTCATCACAATACTATCGCGTTCAAAAAACTCGCCATGGGCAAATCTTGAGATTATATCGCGGTGGTAATCTTCCACTCCGTTTTCGTAGGGTTTTTGAATGCATCGTCCACTGGGAGTATAATAGCGGGCAACTGTTAACCTGATGGCGCTGCCATCGGGAAGCATGCGTTGTTGTTGCACCAAACCTTTGCCAAACGAACGGCGTCCGATTACCAGCCCTCTGTCGTTATCCTGAATGGCTCCGGCAAAAATTTCACTGGCCGAGGCACTTAACTCATCAATCAGAACAGTAACACCAATATCCTGACAAGTGCCAGAACCATTGGCATAAACATTTTGGCGCGGGTTTGAATGGCCTTCGGTGTAAACAATAAGGTCGCCTTTTTTCAGAAACTCATTACACATACTGATGGCTATATCCAGATAGCCACCCGAATTATTTCGTAAATCAACAATTACATTTTTGCAATTGTAGGCTTTTAGTTTGGCCATGGCGGTTAAAAACTCCTGGAATGTATTTCGGCCAAAACGGCTCACCTTAATATAACCAATCGAATCGGTTATCATATACGATGTTTCAACGCTGAAAACCGGAATATTGCCACGGGTTATTTCAAAGTCGAGCAGCGATTTCAGATTGTGCCGCTTAATGCCCACTTTAACTTTGGTTCCCAGTTCGCCACGAAGCATCCCAACCACGTCGTCGTTGTTTACTTTAACACCTGCAATGAGGCTGTCGTTTACAGTTACAATCCGGTCGCCAGGCATTATACCCACTTTTTCTGAAGGGCCGCCCTTAACAACACTGATTACCAAAACTGTATCGTTTTGCATACTAAATTGAACGCCGATGCCACCAAAGTTTCCTTCAAGCTCCTGATTGGCTGCCAATAGTTCTTTAGCCGGAATATAAACAGTGTGCGGGTCTAAGTGCTTTATTACATCGGGAATAATCTTTTCAATTAGTTCCGATTTGTCGATGCTGTCGACATAATCCTCTTCAATCATGTTAAGCAGCGCCTCAATTTTATTGGTTTGCGGATAAATAAGCAATCTGCTACCCGGAGTTCCTTGAGTGATGCCCGGCCAAATACGACCTACAAAAAAACCGGCCAATAAAACCACCGCAATAACGATGGGGAACAATATCTGTTTAAGCGTGTTTTTATATTCCATTTTTCCCATTATGTATATCAAAATTATAATCTATTGTATCTGCACAACCTCTATTCCTGCTCTTTTCAGAAGGTTTATACCGTCTTCCATACGGTAGTTTTCCGAAAAAACCACACGCACAATTCCTGCCTGAATAATCAATTTGGAACACTCAATACAGGGAGAGGAAGTCACATACAAAGTGGCACCATCGGAGCTGTTATTGCTTCGGGCAACCTTGGTTATGGCATTGGCCTCGGCGTGGAGCACATAGGCTTTGGTTACATTGTTTTCATCCTCACACTCGTTTTCAAAACCTGAAGGCGTTCCGTTGTACCCGTCGCTGATTATCATCTTGTTTTTAACCAGCAAAGCACCCACCTGCCTTCGTTTACAATAGCTGTTTTGCGCCCAAATGCCAGCCATGGCAAGATATCGCCTGTCTAAAAGGTTTTGTTTTTTTGAATCGGGTTTTATTGGTATTGTTGCCACTAATTTTTGTTTTTAAGCTTCTGAACCTGAAAATAGGGTAAAAACCGGAAGTAGTAAAAGTGTTTATAATACCAACAAACACAAGAAAATGGCTTTTAACAGCCAGTAAATAAACACTTCTGCCTATTTTCTATATAAACTTTGTACAGCTCATACCCATTTTGCGTACTATCCTACAAAAGTAACAAAGATTGTTCAATGTAGTTGATTAATTTATTTAAAAAAGGATGTCAATGTCAGGTATTATTGTTTTTATTATTAGTGAACATGGGCATCTGTTTTAATGTTTAAGGTTATGTTGATTAATTTGGGTAAATTTGCTGATCAGTAACTAAAGACAGAGAAAATTGATTTTTCTATGGGATACGAAAAAATTCTGCTAATTATATCTTTTTTGCTATTCATCAGCATATTGGCTGGCAAAACTTCATATCGCCTTGGCATTCCTGTATTATTGTTTTCTATTTTGGTTGGCATTCTTGCCGGTTCTGAAGGATTAGGAGGGATCCCTTTCGATGATGCCAATATTGCTCAGTTTATAGGTGTATTTGCGTTGAACTATATCCTGTTTTCAGGAGGCTTTGATACCAACTGGAAAAGTGTGAGACCGGTGTTTAAAAAAGGTTTGATGCTTTCTACCTTTGGGGTGTTTTTTACTGCCGGATTGGTTGGATTTGCAGTTCATCTTTTCACCGACTTTTCGCTTGCCGAAGGGTTGTTATTGGGCGCTGTAGTTTCATCAACCGATGCTGCCGCCGTCTTTTCTATCCTTCGTTCCAAAAGTGTTAGTTTAAAAGGGAATATCCGCCCTACACTTGAATTTGAAAGCGGAAGTAACGATCCAATGGCGTATTTCCTAACCATTTCGATGATTACCATCGTTCAATCGCCCGAAAAATCTTTGCTTTCCTTTATTCCTTTGTTTTTTATGCAATTTGGCATTGGTTCCATAATGGGATTTGGCATAGGTAAGCTGGCTCAGATAGCCATCAATAGAATTAAGCTGGAGTTTGAAGGCCTTTATCCGGTTTTGGTTTTAGCGCTTGTAATTTTCACTTATTCTTCCACTTACTTTTTAATGGGTAACGGTTTTTTGGCGGTTTATATATTAGGTATTTTTCTGGGTAATAAAGACTTGATTCACAAGAAAACACTCATTCGCTTTTTTGATGGTATAGCCTGGTTAATGCAAATAATCCTTTTCCTTACATTAGGGCTGCTTGTTTTTCCATCAGAGATGGTTCCAACCTTAATTCCGGGGATATTAATTTCACTTTTTCTGATTTTTATTGCCAGGCCTATTGCTGTGTTTTTATCGCTCTCTGTTTTCAGGATGCCTTTTCGTGAAAAGGCATTTATATCCTGGGTGGGGTTACGTGGTGCTGTTCCTATTGTATTTGCAACTTATCCCCTATTGGCCAATCTTGAAAAATCGCACTCCATTTTTAACATTGTATTCTTTATCACCATTTTTTCGGTTTTAATACAAGGAACGTCTTTACCGTTGGTTTCTAAATGGCTGCATGTGGCTTTGCCCGGTAAACTAAAACGACGAACACCTGTTGATATTGAATTGTCGGATAGCGTTAAATCGGAACTGATTGAGGTAGAAATAGCTGACGACAGCCCCGTTGTCGGGAAGAAAATTATGTATATAGGCTTCCCAAAAACAGCACTTATTGTTCTAATAAACCGCAACAGCAAGTTTATAACACCCAACGGAAGTACTATAATTGAACCGGGCGATAAGTTGATGATTTTAGCCGAAACTACCGATAGCTTGAATCAATCGCTTCAGCTGGTGTGTCCCGTTAGTTCGGAGAATATACCTACCGACTAGAGGAATCCAAAATGTAGAAAAAACTGATACTGATTAAATCAGAAACCGTCTGCCCTCGGGGCAATTCCGGCACATTTCTATTTGGCTTTTCTCTTTAAGAATGGCCTGTCGGAGATGTCCAAGGGATTTATTCTGCCAGATGTTTTTCAGTGGTTTTAGTGTCATATTTCCGGGTGAGAGATCCAGATTTTTATCGTAACAACAAGGGGCAATTTGCCCGTCCCACGAAACCACCAGTGAACCCCATTGGCGAAAACAATGATTGTACGATTTGTTTTTAATTTCCAGCGATCCATCGGATAAGGTTTTATATCTTGAAAAACGGCTGATGGTGGATGGTTGAACCGTTCCGTTGCCAAAGTTGTTAATCTGAGCCGATTTCAAATCCAGCTTATCTACACCAACTTGCCTACACCATTTAATGAGCGGTTTGATTTCGTGCTGGTTATGGCTAAAAACTACAAATTGAACTGTTATTATGGGCAACGATTTTTTTAAATCTTTTCGAAGTCTTAAAATACGCTCAACACCTTCCTGCACTTTCTTTAAATCGCCACCTTTTCTGTAACGCGTATATGTTTCAGCAGTAATGCCATCGAGCGAAATAATGAGGTTCGAAAGCCCGGCTTCAATGAGTTGTAAACATTTTTTTTCGGATAAATAATGACCGTTGGTACTGATGTTGGTATAGATATTTTGTTTTGATGCCGCTGAAACCATTTCAGTTAAATGAGGGTTTATAAAAGGTTCGCCTTGAAAAAACAGATTCACCCACATCAACCGGGGGCCCGACTGTTCCAGTATCTGTTTAAAAAGTGATAATGTCATTAAGTCGCCTTTGCGGGTTAAAACGCCGGCACCAACCGGGCACTCGGGACATTGAAGGTTACAAATGCCGGCCGGCTCAACCGATATGGCCCATGGCATTCCATATAGGCATGGTTTTTTCAAAATACGAGACCAGAAAAATGAGAAACCCAATTGCAGAAGATTCCACAGCCGGATAAAACTAATATGGCGGGCCAGTACCAGAAAGTGCCGGATTTGCTGTTTTGCTGATATCCACATTATTCATTCTTTGACATTACAATAATAACAAAAAACCACCCCTTCTAAATGTGAACAATATATTATATTTGCAGTTAATTGAAGAAATATAATACACCAGGATGGAAGAGGCCAAACCCTCATTGCTTAAACAGATTAATTCCCCGGCAGACCTTCGTCAGTTAAGTGAGGAGCAATTACCGCAACTTTGTCAGGAGTTGCGCGAGTTTATCATTGATGCCGTTTCATGCAATCCTGCCCATTTTGGAGCCAGTCTTGGTGTGGTTGAGTTAACAGTGGCGTTGCATTATGTGTACAATACCCCCTACGATAAGTTAATTTGGGATGTGGGGCATCAGGCTTATGGGCATAAAATATTAACCGGAAGACGCGAAAAGTTTCATTCAAATCGAAAATATCACGGCATAAGTGGATTTCCTAATATTTTTGAAAGTGAATACGATGCCTTTAGTGTTGGTCACTCATCAACTTCTATTTCTGCTGCTCTGGGAATGGCCATTGCCAACGAGAAACTAGGAAAGTCAGATTGTCAGGTAGTTGCAGTTATTGGCGATGGTTCCATGACCGCCGGTTTGGCATTTGAAGGGTTGAATAATCTGGCAGCTTCGCAGGCCAATGTGCTGGTAATTCTGAATGATAACAATATGGCCATCGACCCCAATGTGGGCGGATTAAGTGATTATTTGGTCGATATTGCTACCAGTCATACGTACAATAAAGTTCGCAGGGAATTATTTAAAACCCTCGGGAAATTGAAGCTGGCCGGGCCACGCTCGCGCGATATGATTATTAAAATCAACAACAGTATTAAAACGCTGTTAACGCGGCAAACCAATATTTTTGAAGGTTTAAATATTCGCTACTTTGGCCCGGTTGATGGACATGATATTTTACGGCTTCGTGAGGTGCTTGCTGATTTGCGCGATATTCCAGGCCCCAAAGTACTGCATGTAATAACCAAAAAGGGCAAGGGGTTTAAGCTGGCCGAAGAAAACCAAACAGCCTGGCATGCCCCGGGTGCCATGTTCGACAAATTTACAGGCGAACTCATTGAACAACCATCAGAAAAACCCAAGCCGCCACGATTTCAGGATGTTTTTGGCCATACCATTGTTGAACTGGCCCGCATGAATGATAAAATTGTGGGCATTACACCGGCCATGCCTACTGGTTGCAGTTTAAATATTATGATGGAAGAGATGCCCCACCGGGCTTTTGATGTGGGTATTGCCGAGCAACATGCTGTAACCTTTTCTGCCGGATTGGCCATTAGTGGTTTGGTACCATTTTGCAACATCTACTCATCGTTTATGCAAAGAGCATTCGACCAGGTAATTCACGATGTTGCCCTTCAAAATCTGAATGTGGTTTTTTGCCTCGACCGGGGAGGATTGGTGGGTGCCGATGGCGCAACCCATCACGGAGCTTACGATTTGGCTTTTATGAGAACCGTACCCAATATGGTTGTTGCATCGCCGATGGATGAAGCAGAGTTGCGAAACCTTATGTATACGGCTCAATTGCCTGATAAAGGACCGTTTTCCATTAGATATCCCCGTGGCATTGGCTCAAACATTGAGTGGAGAACCCCTTTTGTTGAAATTCCGGTTGGAACAGGTCGAAAGTTAAAAGATGGCGAACATCTGGCCATTCTTTCCATTGGGCCAATAGGCGTAAAAATACGCCGCATTTGCGACGACCTTCAGAAAGAAGGATTATTGATAGCTCATTACGATATGCGCTTTGTTAAACCTTTGGATGAAGCCTTGCTGCACGAAGTTTTCAGTCGTTATAAGCTTGTAATGACCGTGGAAGATGGTACGCTTGTGGGTGGAATGGGAAGTGCAGTGGCCGAATTTATGGTTGATAATGGTTATAATAATAACATAATAAAACGGATGGGCATTCCCGATCGGTTTATTGAACATGGCACCCAAACAGAACTGTTTAAAGAGTGTGGATTAGATATGGAGAACATACGCAATACCATTCGTGTAATGATTCAAAATCAATAGTTGTTGATTTGTCTTTAGGTTTGATTGACTTCGGAAAGAGTCAATAAGTCGGAAATTTTCTGAATTAAATCGCCCCCAAGCGCCGGTTTTTTTATTTCTGCATCGAATCCTGCCTGCTTCAGGATTTTGGTTTCATGTTCGCTTTCTCCAATGGTTTGAACCATTAACGGAACCTGAATGCCGGCATTACGCAACTGTTTAACAAGTTCTGAGGCTTTAATGTCGGGCAGCCTGTAATCCATTATCACCAAATCAATATCTTTTCGCTTTAACAACAAATGCCTGGCCGATGACCCCGAACGGGCTGAAAGAACGGTTATTCTTGTTTTTTCGAGTTGTTTCTTAAGATGCAAATGTACACTACTGTTTTCATCAACAAGCAATAGCATCCGGTTGCTCCAATTTGGAATTTGTGCCATTGGCGCGGGGGTATCATCGTTTATTACAGCTAATGATTCATGTTTTATTTTTTGAGGGAGTTCCGGTTTCGGAACTGTGCTAAGCTGAATTCCATCCAAATAGAAATAGAATTCTGACCCTTTGCCTTTTTCTGAGTTCAGATGTATTTCTCCGCCCATCGCTTCAATGAGCTTTTTACTTATGGCTAACCCAAGACCGGTTCCCCCGTATTTTTTAGATGTGGTT
>CAZFTD010000018.1:0-32349 GCA_964521525.1 uncultured Marinilabiliaceae bacterium
TCTGTTAAAAAATATGAAGGGGCTGGAAGACAATCAACAACGAAATAAAAAAAGTAAAACAATCTTCATCCTAACCCCAAAATTCATACACGAAGCTCAGATCATATTTCCAACCAACATTAACTTTGAACCAATTTGGGCTTAATGCCTGTAAAAAACATATAAAACAAAATACCATTTTGATTTTATGTGTAACTTTCGTAAGCTTAAAATGCTCTATTAAAATTTTTACATGTAGGTTTCTCTTCGGTAACGGTCAGCTTCAACCGGAGAAAACTAGCACTAAATGTCCAACTAAAAATCATCTTCAGATGAAACGAGCCAGGAGTATTATTTCTCACACAGGGGAAATTGTGGCGAGTTTCATCTGACAAACAAAAACAAATTATAACCAGATGAAAAAGCCATTATTTCTTTTAATTATTATTTCCCTGATAGCGATAGTGCACCCATCATGTGAAAAGAACGATGGGGATTTCCCATCCTCAAAAAAACTTACCGTTAATAAATTTATTTACGATTATATGACCGTTGCATATTTCTGGAATAAAGATATGCCTCAAATCGACTATAAACAGGAAAAAGACCCGGAAGAATATTTTTATAAGCTATTGAAACAACCTGAGGATAAATGGTCGTTTATAATTGATGACATAGACGCATTAATGGCTTATTTTGAAGGCGTTCAAAAGACTTATGGATTTTCGGTTCAGCCTTACCGTTTAAAACCAGGCAGCAGCCAGGTTATATTTGTAGTTGAATATGTTTACAAAAACTCTCCGGCCGAGAGTGCAGGTTTAAAGAGAGGAGATATTTTTTATAAAATAGACGGTCAGATAATAAACGACACAAATTATCGCTCTTTAATATCGAAGGATAAAATGGTGATTACTCTGGGTATGACGGATAATTCGGGAAACATGATTGAACTAAACCCGAAGATTTCGCTCTCTGCCGTAGTTATGAATTTACATCCTGTAGTAGCTTCTGCCATTTTGGAAGTATCGGGGAACAAGGTTGGATATCTGGCTTATACTGCTTTTATGGATAATTACGACTCTGCCCTCGATAACCGGTTTAAAGAATTTAAAATGGCCAACATTACCGATTTGGTTCTTGATCTCAGATACAATGGCGGTGGAGATGTTTCCTCGGCGCAAAAATTATCAGCATTAATTGCCCCTTCTTCAGCAATTGGCTCTGTGTTTATTAAAGAAACCTGGAATGAAGAAATGACAACGTATTTTAAAGAAGAAAATGGTGATAAGCCAGATTTATTTCTTATTAAGTTTGAACCCCAACAACACAATCTGAACTTATCGCGGCTGTTTGTTTTAACAACATCAGGTACAGCTTCGGCCAGTGAGATGGTTATTTATGGATTATCGCCATACATGGAAGTTATCCAAATTGGAGAAGAAACCCATGGAAAATATTATGGTTCGGTCACATTTTATGACACCAGGAAAAGACACAAATGGGCCATCCAACCAATAGTGATGCGCTCAGAGAATGCTATCAACAATATTGACTATTCAAAAGGATTACCCCCAACAAAAGAATTAACCGACAATAATTACAATGCTCAATTGGGCGATCCCGAAGAGTATTTCCTATCAGCAGCATTATACAAAATAGCAACCGGAGCATTTCCTGACACTGAACTCAAATCATCATCCATTAAGCTGAACCAGATTAAAGGCTTTAAAGATTCGGTTGATCCGCTTCGCAATACGATGCTATTTAAAACGCCCAAAAACTTGAAATTTCTATCAAAGGAAAATGCAGAGTAGCAATAATATTATTGTAACTACTTAGATTATAAGCAACTGCTTAAATTTGATAGTGAAATTATTATTAAGATTATTAGACGGATAGTTAAGTATAGAAAGATGCTAAGACATCTTTTAAGTAGAATAAATCTTCTATATCTGCCTTATCCCGATTCTCGGGACCTCGAGACGCAGACGCAGTTCTAATTTGTCGGAAACGCGATGCTTCGCTTCTAAATATCTTATATGTAAAATTATATAGTTGCCTAGAACCGATTAAATAAACCCTCCCTCTTCTTTAATTTTTTTAAAGAATTTGGATGCAAAAATAAAGTCATTCAATTCTTTGTTGGTGCTTTTAAGAATCTCTTTATTGGAGCCCTCCCAATATTTCTCACCCTGGTAAATAAAAATGATATGCTCGCCTATACCAAGCACCGAGTTCATATCGTGTGTATTTATTATGGTGGTTATATTATACTCTTTGGTTATCTCCTGAATAAGTTCATCAATAACAATAGAAGTTCGGGGATCGAGACCGGAATTGGGCTCATCGCAGAACAGATATTTTGGGTTTAAAGCTATGGCCCGGGCAATGGCAACGCGCTTTTGCATACCACCACTTATTTCGGATGGATATAAATGGTTGACGTTCTCCAGATTCACTCTCCTTAAACAAAAGTTCGCCCTATCGCGTCTATCTCTTAAACTCATCTCGGTAAACATATCCAAGGGGAACCTCACGTTTTCTTCTACAGTTAAAGAGTCGAACAATGCCGATCCCTGAAAAAGCATCCCTATTTCCTGTCGTATCAGTTTTTTTTCTTTATGCGACATCCGGTTAAAATTGCGCCCATCATAAAGAATTTCACCTGAATCAACTTCATGCAAGCCCACCAACGATTTAAGAAAAACTGTTTTCCCGGAACCGCTTTGACCGATAATCAGGTTCGTATTGCCTTTATTAAAAGTGGCACTAATACCCTTTAATACATCTTTACCATCGAAGGATTTATTGATATTCAAGACTTCAATCATGCCAGAAGAAGTTGAGTGAGGATTAAATTGAATAATAGAATCTGTACGCTGCTAACAACCACTGCTTTTGTACTGGAACGTCCAACTTCCAGCGATCCTCCAGAGGTATAATAACCCCAGTAACCGGCAATGGTGGTAATTAGAAATGCAAAAACTACGGCTTTAATTAATGAATAAGTAACATAAAAGGGTATAAATGCATATTGAATTCCATATATATATTCTGCCGATGGAACCTCCCCGGTGACACTTCCGGCCATCCATCCTCCGAAAATACCAATGCCCATACTCAGAAGCACCAAAAAAGGGTTTAAAACTACAAGCGCAACAACCTTTGGCAAAACCAGATAACTTGCAGAATTAATGCCCATTATATCCAATACATCAATCTGCTCAGTCACTCTCATCGTTCCAATTTCTGAAGCAATGTGTGAACCAACCTTACCAGCCAAAATTAAACTTACAATAGTTGAAGAAAACTCTAATAAAATAGAATCTCTGGCTGCTAAACCAACAGTATACCTGGGGATCAATGGCATTTCAATGTTATATGCGGTCTGAAGTGTTATTACAGCCCCCATAAAAAAAGAAATAATAGCCACAATGCCCACCGAACTCAATCCCAAAGCATCCATCTCCCTGATTATTTGATTCAGAAAAATTTTATGCTTCTGAGGTTTTCCGAAAACCCGTTTAAGGAAGATGGCATATCTGCCAAAATGAAACAAAACATGCATGGTTATTTTTTTTCAAAAATAGTAAGTAAATTTAGTTGAATAAAATGAAATTTAAGAAAAACAAAATTTATCCTGCCCTTCAACCAAGATATTAACCAATAACAGGTAAATTTGTGCATTGTAACCAAGATTAAATATTGGCTTGTGTAAAAAATACGTTTATTTTAAAAGTTTAAACCAACTATTAATGGAAAATACTTATTGTGTGATAATGGCAGGTGGAGTTGGGAGCAGATTTTGGCCACTCAGCAAAGCATCGGCGCCAAAACAGTTTCTTGATATACTCGGAACAGGAAAAAGTCTGCTCCAACAAACTTTTGAACGTTTTACCCCAATATGTAAGGCTTCAAATTTTCTGGTGGTTACAAGTTCTGAATATTTCCCGCAGGTTTTGGAACAAATTCCTGAGCTTAAACCTGAACAAGTCCTTCTTGAACCTTTTCGCAGAAACACTGCACCCTGCATTGCTTTCGCCAATTCGTTTATTCGAAGCAAAAATAAAAATGCCAGAATTGTAGTAACACCAGCCGACCACCTGATTATTAATGAGGATGAGTTTATAAAAGCCATTAATAAAGGACTTGATTTTGTTGAGAAGAACAATGCGTTGCTAACATTAGGAATAAAACCTCACCGACCAGAAACAGGTTACGGTTATATTCAGGTTGGTCAACATGTAGGTAAAAAATACTCCTCATTTAATAAGGTTAAAACATTTACTGAAAAACCAACCCTTGAAATAGCAAAGGTGTTTTTTGAGAGTGGTGAGTTTTTCTGGAATTCGGGAATATTCCTTTGGTCATTGAACGCCATTGATGATGCTTTTGAGAAAAATCTTCCTGAAGTTCAAACATTATTCAAAGCCCTGGATGCTAAATTTGGAACTTCAGAGGAAAAACCGGCCATTCACGATGCCTATATTGAATGTCGGAATATCTCTATTGATTATGGCGTTATGGAGAAAGCAGACAATGTTTTTGTTCAAACGGTTAGTTTTGGATGGTCCGATCTGGGTACCTGGTCGTCGCTTTATGAATATTCGGCTCAGGACATTAATGAAAATGCAGTTATTTCAGGGAACTCATTGCTTTATGATACCACTGGGAGTATTGTAAATATCCCTAATGGTAAGATAGCTGTAATTCAAGGCCTTAAAGATTATATTATAGTGGACTCAGGGGACGCATTACTTATTTGTCCTAAAAGTAACGAACAACAAATCAGACAATTTACCAGCGATATTAAAACTGAATTTGGTGACGCTACGCTCTGATTTAAAAATTCAAAATCTGAATAAACAAAAAACCCGGGCCTACAACCCGGGTTTATATATATCATAACTTAGAGAAAACCATTGAATTAACTAGAACTCCCAAAGGTCGTGTTCAAAGGTGAATATTTCGTTGCGAATGCGGTTTGATTCTAACATAGCCTCAACACCAACAGCATATTCCTGAATGCCTCTGTTGTTATAAACATTAGCCTCTTTTACTATATAACTACCAAAAAAGCGCTTAATAAATATATCGTCAAAAGAGCGTCGTTGTGCATCGTTGCCGGGATTAAATACTTCATGTCGGGCCAATAGAGGACGAGCTTCAGGATAGTAAATCCAGAATGTTTGACGTTTGGTTATTTCACCATTTTCGTTCACGAACTCGCGAATAGGACATATACCCAAAATACGTACATCCAATCTTGAATAATTGCGGTCGAAGAACCAAACTTCTTTAACCAAAATTTGCTTAACTTCATCGCTACGCACATCTCTTTGGAAAATTACCTGTTCCATTCTGTTGCTGGCAGGGTTAAAAACTTCGGTTGTATCCATGGTAGCACCCATTTCCTGCTGAGCTTCTTCGTAACTGATGCGTATTTTAAACTCATCATCAGATTTAGCTGAGAAGGCTGTTAATCCTTCATATTGAATACCATGAAGCAACAGTCCTATCAAACTAAAACGGTCGTCCATCCTGGTGGTAGGATAATACATTGGCAAATTCATCTTTTCCCTTAAGTCGATAATCCGCCAAATTCTTTTCGACCACATAATGTCAGCTTCTCGAATGGAAGGATATGGCACAGGCCTATGGTTTGCCATATGCTCTTTTACATAGATATTATCAAGTACATGTTGCGCTTCAACAGTAGTTGAAAATCCAAAGCCTAAAAAGGCCAGTGAAAGAAATAAAAAAAACAGTTTTCTCATCGTTGTATGATTTAATTTAATCAATTTCAATTTTTAAAAGACTTCTATTCTATATAGTGTTACGTCAATCATAATTAAGCGTAAGCTGATAATTCCTATAGCCTAACTGCTAAAAGCAAAAACTTCTGCCTTTTTTACTCTTGACTTGTTACTACTAATCTATTGTTATGGTTATTGAACCCAGAGACCTTATAGTTCCACCTGGTCCAACAGCCCTTATATTTTCAAAATACACTTTTTGCCCACGGGCGGTACCTCGTATCAATTCCTTCTGTTTATCAGTTAAGAGGTTGCTATCTGAGGTTTCTTCAACCTGATAACCTTGACGGATAGTTGACACTGAAAATCTTGAAACTCTCCAGTTCAGGTCAAAGTCAAAACTTTCCATTTCAGCCACTACTCCCATCTGTGCAAGCAGTAACGCTTTGTTCATGCTTCCTTCGCGAATGCCTCCAATTTTCGCGATTGGATCAGGAACCCGTTTTATCCTGAATATCTGACGACCCAGATTTTGATCGCGATTATTAATTTTTGCAGATACTGAAATAACAGACTCACCGCCTGACGAACCAGGATTGGGCGATACAATATATTGATTACCTCGTTTTACAGCGCGTGCATTGGTAATGTTTACACTCAAATTTTCACTTGGTACGCCTGGAACAGAAACCTCTACCGGATTTTCAACGCCTTCGTAGAAAACATTCATTTTAACCGGCGATATAACCACACTGGGCTGAGAAACAAGGTATTCACCACTTATTTTGTAAGTACGGGGACTACCATCTGGACCCATTACTGAAATTTCACCATCCCATTTCTGTGGCCCGACTGAAGTCGCAGGAATGCTTAAAATACCTCTTCCCTGCCGTGTTTCAAGCTTTCTTCCTCTTACTGTAACCTCCGGATCCTGCGTGGTATCACGAGCTGCCATCATGATTTCTGCATAATAAGTATCTCCTGCAATAACATAGGTAGATCTTGGAATAACCAACGGGTCAACCTTATTAAATTTGAAGGCTCCTTCGTCTAACTTATAATATAAATACCTAATGACCTCAGATTCCATATTGCGTGCGGCAACTTGCAACTGACTCAGCATTGCCATCGAAGCTGATAGGGGTAAGTTTTCAAATTTTTCACTTTCCCATGAAACCTGAACACCATCTCGTACAGGAGGATCGTCCGTTGATAATGTTTCTTTAATTGTCACCTTTAATGTTGTATCGGTTTCGACATAACCAAGTAATAAATCACGGAAATCCTTGATGCGACGTTTCAACTCAACACTTCTACCACCTTTTTGCTCTGTTATCATTATCTGTCCGGCAATATCCTGATTATCCTTAGACCTGTAATCAGTAGGTGTTGCTTCAGGGCCATCAGCTGTTCGTACAAAAAGTACTTTTAAATTCTGAATATGACTAACAAGACTATCTGAAAGCCTCCTAACATCCTGAGCTTTATTCCAATTTTCGGATACCTTGTCAGGGTTTACCTCCATAGCATTATCGAACTCAGTATAGAGAATATTGTTCTTTTTCTCTACAGATTCCTTTGCTTGCAAAATACTTTGGTCAACAAGGATAAAAGCATTTAACAATTCGCCTGAAACGTTCAGCGCCAGCATGGCCGTAAGAAAAAGATACATCATTCCGATCATCTTTTGCCGGGGCGTTTCGGGACAGTTACCACCACTCATAGTTTAGATTTTGAATTAGTTGTTACCTGTGAATTGTTTATCTCTGTCCTCCCACATTCATGGCGCTTAGCATATTGCCATAAATAGTATTCAGCTCTCCTAATGTTTGCGATAGTTTTGCAACCTCGTTTTTATAAACTTCTACATCAGAGATAGATTGATTCATATGTTGATTAATAACACCTAAATCTTTAGTAAGTGCCTGTGATGCTTTTACCTGCTCATTAATATTGGCAATCTGTAGTTCATAAACTGCATTAATGGCTGATAAATTCTTGTTAGCACCGGCTAATTCTTCAGTATATTTTAATCCGTCAGCTGAAACCTTGTCAATTTGTTTCATCATATTTTGCCCTAAAGCCTGATATGAATTAACGAGTTGCTCGCCTGATGCCTTTAATGAATCAACAAATCCTGCTCCTGTTGCAGATAAATCGTCGGCCAGTTTCGTCCCACTTTCGGCAACTGCTTTAGCTGTAGAAACATAGCTGGAAGATAACGCTTCGGAGGATTGCTGAAGGTTTTGAGCAGCCTGAGACTGCACTGCTGACAATTCGCCAACAGAGTGCGATGCGTGCTTCATAGTTTGTACATAAGCCTCAGTAGCCAGACTGGCATCACTTAAATTTGATAATTGGTAAGCGGTTTGTGATAATTTTTTCAGCCCTTCTCCCAGTTGCTCAACAGTACTGTTATCAATTTGACCTGCCTGAACTAATGTATTGAGACCAAGGCCACCGCCTCCGCCATAACCACCTCCGCCCCCACCAGCATTACGGGGTTCAAGGCCAACCAGTTCAGGATAAACCAGACTCCAGTCGGGCATTTCATGTGGTGGTTCAAAAGCAGATAAAAAGAATATAATTGCTTCCGTTCCCAGACCTGCAATAAGCATATAACTGGCACCAGGTAAATGGAGAATTTTCCATAAAGCTCCAAGAATTACTACAGAGGCCCCTATGCCATATACTTTTGACATTATTTTTTTATAGGCGGGACTTGCAAAAAAACCACTTCCACTCATAATGTTTTATTTTTGGGATGATGGGCAAGAATTTAGTTACCAATATAATCGCGGATGCAACGGAAACCGATATAAGATTTAGCTGAATCCTGATACTCATACGTACGGGTTCCATTTTGGAGAAAATATCCTACATCTTTCCAAGATCCTCCTCGAATTACCTTACGTTTCATCACATGCGGATCGCTGGGTAATGCATTGTATTTATAAGTAGGACTCATGTCATGCATAAAACCGTAAGATGATTCATCAAATGCACTTGATGTCCATTCTGCCACGTTACCAGCCATATCGAACAATCCAAAGTCGTTTGGAGCAAAAGAGGCAACGGTCATCGTGTACATTCCACCATCATCGCCATAACGACCACGTAACGGTTTAAAGTTGGCAAGGAAACACCCTTTATCATTACGGGTGTAAAGACCTCCCCATGGATAGAGATTTGAATTAAGTCCGCCACGTGCTGCGTATTCCCATTCTGCTTCGCTGGGCAAGCGATATTGCATTACTTCAGGCTGACGTTTTGAACGCAGGAAGTTATTTAGCAATTGGGAACGCCAGATACAAAATGCGGTAGCTTGTTTCCAGTTTACACCAACCACAGGATACTCATCGAAACCGGGATGCCAGAAATACATTTCGGTCCATGGTTCATTGAATGAATAGGTGAAGTCTGCAATCCAGGCCAATGTATCGGGATATACATTTACTTTATCCTTCATAATGAAAGCTGACCTATCCTGAATTTTATTCTTTTCGCCCTTTTGGTTAAACACGTCACCTTCATAAGCATTGATTTCAAAGTTGTACCTGTTTGACTTTTTAGCAGCCTGCTGCAGGTCAACCCACTCATATTCATAAATGAGTTTACGGGTATCAATTTCTTTTCTGCGGAAGAAACGCTCATGTTCAGGAAGAAACATGTCATTGAGGATTTCTGCATATTCCTCGTTCTCCCAGTTGAATTTGGTTTTCCAGTTAACAAAAGGCGGATTTATTTCATTCCCGTATCGGTCTTCAGAAATGAGGAACTCGTCAAACTGCTCACCCAACAGGCGACGTGCAATTGAATCACGCACCCAGTAAACGAACTGTCGATATTCACTGTTGGTTATTTCTGTTTCATCCATCCAGAAAGATGGTATGGATACAGTTCGGGTTTGTGATGTCATAGACTGAGCTATGTCCTGATCATTTATTCCCATGTTGAAACTTCCTTGAGGTATAAATAACATACCATAAGGATCGGGCTCGTAAAACGAAGCGCGACGTGAAACCCCAACAAGCTCACCATTACCGGATTTCCCGCATCCGCTCAGAACAGTGAGTAAAATAAAACCTAGGGCAAGTACTTTCTTCATAGTTTTAGGATATTCTTAAACTGTACAAACTAACATTCATTTTGTAATATAATTTCTCTCGTAATATGATTTCAATGTGCTTCAACGTAAGTTTTTTTTTTTGTTTCAAAATACCAATTTACCAAAAAACATTAAACAAAAATAATAAAGTGTTGGATTTCACACAACATCTTTTATTTCTAAGAAAATTTCAATTTTCATTAAGAGATAAAAGAAAACAAGCTTATCTTATATATATCAGTCAAACAACACTTTAAAATATTTTACAAAAATCTTACGCTCTTATATTTTTTTTCTCTTTTTTCGAGATTTAAATCGAAGGTATAACCTACCATTACCTCATGCGACCCTCCACTCACTTTTGCCAGTCGCGAAGTGGTGATGTCATAACTGTAACCAATTCTTACACCACTGGCCAACTCAACTCCTGTTATCAAAACTATGGCATCTTGCGGTCGATAAGCAATTCCTCCCCAATACCTGTCCTGATATACAGCTGTTAAATTCAAATCTAACTGCCAAATTGGCCCTACACCTTTAATAAGGAACGACGGTTTTAAAACTACCGGAGCTTCCCATAGTGCATAGTTGTATCCACCAGTAATAAAAAAGGAACGTGGGAGATATACGTTCAAGTCGTCATTAAAGTTTGGTTTTGGTTCAAATAAATGCAAAATAGATATGCCACCATAGTATTTTTCGTGCTTGTAATAGGCTCCAATACCAACATCAAAGCTTGTTCCCTTTACTTCAGTGCCCGGGACAAGGTTATCGGTTGGCATATGATACGAACCGCCAGATGGAGTGCTGGTAAACAATTTGGTGCCATCCCAAACCTGGTTAAAAAAGCCCAGAGAAACACCAACACTTATTAAACCTTCACCTAACTCAAATCTTTGAGCCAATGAGGCCTGAATGTTGATATTACTAACATAACCAACTTCATCATTGAGGATAGTTAACCCTACACCTCCCGGGTTTCCAAAAAAATTAAGTGCCATATCTGCACCAACTACCGTTGTTTTTGGTGCACCTTCAAATCCAACCCATTGTTGCCGATTGGCAGCCACTGCATTAATCCTTCCACTTAGGCCTGAATATCCGGGGTTTACACTCAACGGATTAAACATGTACTGACTAAATTGAGGATCAACCTGTGCCTGAACAAAGGAATGGATGCAAATTAACACAAAAAAAGTAAAACTCCCAGCCCTGTTTAATTTATTCAGAAAAAAAAGCGCACATCTTTTTACTACTGCAAAAATTGCATTGTAATTAAACAAAAACCAGATTGACCGATTTAAAGAGCTTTTTTCTCTGAAAAAAAAGGCTGACTGCATATACTGTTTTTCTTTTCTAAAAGTTTCATCCAACAGAAACAAAATTAATTTTCTGCTTCTATTTTTGAATCTCTGCATTTAACGAAATATCGCCACCATTTTTCTGGAAGCTCTTTTCGGAGCGCCTTGCGATAATCTTCATAGTCGCAGGCTACCACCTTCATATCAGATTGGCCGGGAACTTCCATCCACCAGCGTCCATTAGCCGGATTCTGATAAAACCTCAAACCCTCTCCAATTTCTTCTAAATGTACTACAAAGTATTTGTATTCGTCCAAACTCCGAACCGGATAGTCTCCAAACCGATTGATATATCCATCTAAAAAATGCCAGACCATTTGGCTCGCGAGCACTTCATTTTCTGTTTCAAGATTGTCGCCAGTTGCCACTTCAAAAATTCCAAACACTTTTAATTGGTCGCTTAATCCTGCATACCTGCTTAACTGACAGGCTTCGTGTGGCTCCAGTCCATGTGGTGATGTCACTTTTTCACTAAACTGATACTGACCTTTCACTACTCTCAGATCTATGCTTAACAAATGCCCATCGCGAAGGGGAATTTCAGTTTTGGAAATGCCTTGTCCCCGGATTTCGCCCAAACGAATTGTGTCGTATCGATTGGTTTGCAGTAATGAATCCTGCCGCGATGATACCAGGTAATTCTGAAGGCCCAGAATTGATAAATCATTGATTATAGCCTTATGATTTTCGAGAATTTTATTAATCCAGGCACGCGATGAGAAATCCTGATTGGAGACATCCAAATCAACCATTGCATCAGCCACCACCATATTAACATCATCATTAATAGCTGCTAGTGCATTAAAAACAGGGAAAGTAAGGTCCTGGGTTCCACCAAGTATTATAACCACACAACCTTTCTCCAAAAACCAGTGTGTAACTTCCGTTAAAGCCTGATATCTGTCGTTAACGCTCTTCCCTCTAAGGTCACCGGCATCTGCCAGCTTTAAATCTTTTGGAAAAGAACGCAAACCATATAGATACCGTCTGATAGCACCTGGAGCATTGCTGCAACTGCGGTTATCCAAACCGTTTCTGCTTTCGGGGACACCAATTAAAACAACCTCTGCATGAAAATCCCTGAACCAATTTACATTACCTTTAAAAAAACTCACAGTATTACCCAGCGTATCCTCTTCAGATATCCCCGAATAATATTCCCATTTATTTCCTACTGGCTCAAGGTAATGTATGATATCCACTTAAAACCTATTTTTTGGTTGTTTTACCTGTTTTTGTTTTCTTCTTTGCAACTGTAGTTTTCGATTTAGCGGGTTTTGATTTACCTCCTTTAACTACAGATGATTTTATAATTTGCAAACAATCATCTAAAGTCAACGTTGCTGCTTCTTTACCCTTTGGAATTTTAAAATTATCGCCCTTAAAACTGATGTAAGGCCCCCAACGACCATTTAACACCTGTAATTCGGGCTCCTCTTCAAACGAGACTATCAGCTTTTTATTGTCTTTCTCTCTTTTTTCTTCAATCAGTTCAATGGCCCGCTCCAAAGTAATGGACAATGGATCGTCAACCCCTTTTTTCAATGAAACAAATTTTGCATCGTGTCTGACATATGGTCCAAAACGACCAATACCCACTACAACTTTTTTATTTTCGTAGAGCCCAACTTCGCGAGGCAACTCAAATAGCTTCAGTGCTTCTTCAATGGTTATTGTTTCAATGTGTTGATCGCGTGTAAGTGCTGCATACAAAGGTTTCTCGCCCGTGTCGCTGCTATCGCCCAATTGTGCCATAGGACCATAACGGCCTATGCGCACAGAAACCACTTTCCCTGATTTGGGATCAGTTCCTAAAACTCTTTCTCCGGTTTTTCGCTCCGATTTTTCCAGGGTTTCCTCAACTTGTTTATGAAACGGAACATAGAATTCATGAATTGCTTTGTTCCAAACCATCTCACCCATAGCAATGGCATCAAATTCCTTTTCAACCATGGCGGTAAAATCGTAACTTACAATATTCGGGAAATAGCTAACCAGAAAATCGTTCACCACCATACCTATATCGGTAGGAAACAGTTTGGCTCTTTCGGCGCCTGTATTTTCGGTTTTATCGCCAGTTGATATTTTTCCGTTTTTCAGTACCAGCAATCTGTAATTTCGAACAGTTCCTGGCCGGTCTTCCTTTACTACATAACCTCTTTGCTGAATGGTGCTGATGGTTGGAGCGTAAGTAGAGGGGCGACCTATTCCTAGTTCTTCCAGTTTTCGCACAAGGCTTGCTTCCGAATATCTGGGTGGTTTTTGACTCCACCGCTCACGGGCTTCTGCCAACTGAAGTTTTAATGTATCATTAGCTTTTAACGGAGGCAGAAAACCTACATTTTCATCATCTTCCTTTTCCTGATCGGATGATTCGATGTAAACTTTCAGGAAACCATCGAACTGAATCACCTCCCCGGTTGCAATAAATTTCTTATCGGATTGGCTTATTTTTACTGAAATGGTAGTTTTTTCGATAAGCGCATCGGCCATTTGGGATGCTATGGTTCGTTTATAAATGAGGTCGTACAAACGTTGCTCGGCATTGTTTCCGGGGATGGATGGCTTATCCAGATAAGTGGGACGAATAGCTTCGTGTGCTTCCTGAGCGCCTTTGCTACTTGTTTTATACTTTCGAACTTTAACATACTTTTCGCCCATTTCTTTTGTAATTTGCGACACTGCCATATTAACAGCAGTATCGGCTAAATTTACCGAGTCGGTACGCATGTAAGTAATCCGTCCGGATTCATATAGTTTTTGTGCAACCGACATTGTTTGAGCAACAGAAAAACCAAGTTTTCGGGCGGCTTCCTGCTGAAGAGTTGATGTGGTAAAAGGCGCTGCAGGACTTTTTGAGTAGGGCTTTTTCACCACCTGCTCAACCTGAAAAGTTGATTGGGCACAAAGATTTAAAAATTCATGCGCCTCCTTTTCAGTTTTAAATCGTTGGTTTAACTCAGCTTTCAGCTCCCCGTTTTTGTCGATATCAAAAACAGCAATAACTTTATAAGACGATTCGGCATTATGGGAAAAAATTTCCCGTTCTCTTTCTACAATAAGGCGTACTGCAACACTCTGAACCCTTCCGGCCGACAAAGAGGGCTTAACTTTTTTCCATAAAACGGGTGATAGCTCAAATCCTACCAACCTGTCGAGTACCCGACGTGCTTGCTGTGCATCAACCAAATGTTTGTTAATCTGGCGCGGATTCTTAATGGCATTAAGGATGGCATCTTTCGTAATTTCATGAAATACAATCCGCTTTGTTTTATTAGCATCCAGTTCAAGCACTTCATACAAATGCCACGCAATGGCTTCTCCTTCACGGTCTTCATCGGAAGCCAGCCAAACGGTTGTAGCTTTTTTTGCCAAATTCTTCAACTCCTTAACAACTTCCAGTTTATCGGGCGATACAACATACTGAGGCTGATAATTATTTGAAATATCTATTCCATAATCCTTTTTCTCAAGGTCGCGGATATGGCCGTAACTTGACTTAACCTGAAAATTCGTTCCTAAAAATTTTTCAATGGTCTTGGCTTTTGCAGGAGACTCTACAATTACCAGATTTACATCGCTTTCGCTTGCTTTTTTAGCCATCTAATCATTCAATTTTTGCCAACATGGCACATTATTGGGTGTCAAATTTATAAAATAATGTTTAACACAATCAAATGTTTAATAATATCTTGAAATCAAAATACCGATGGCTTTCATTTAAATTATTATTTTTACGGCAATAATTGACCGTTAACCTTTTTATAGTAACATAGTCATAGGCATATATAAAAAGCTATTAACAGGATATTTCATTTTAAAAATTTATGGCAGATAACGCATCTTTAAAAAAATACCTGCGTTGGCTCTATGGCATTTTTGCGGGTCTTGTAGGATTTGTCTTTTTACTATTTTTCCTGCTTTCAGTAGGCGCTTTGGGTTTTATGCCCAGTTTTGAAGAACTTGAGAACCCCTATAGCAACCTTGCTACCGAAATATACTCTTCAGACCATGTATTGCTTGGTACTTTTTTTCAGGAAAACCGAACCAGGGTTGATTACGATGAAATTTCGCCCAATGTTGTTAATGCGTTAATATCGACAGAAGATATTAGATTTCATGACCATTCGGGCATTGATGCCAGGGGATTGGGGCGTGTTGTTTTGCGTACAATTATATTGCGTAAACAAAGTTCAGGCGGCGGAAGCACCATAAGCCAACAGTTGGCTAAATTGCTTTTTCACGATCCTGCAAAGAATATGTGGGAAAGAAGCTTGCAGAAACTTAAAGAGTGGATTATAGCTGTTAAATTAGAGCGAAGTTATACAAAAGAAGAAATTCTTACCATGTATTTAAATAAGGCTCCTTTTATTTATGATGCATACGGAATAAAATCAGCTGCATCAACGTTCTTCAACACCTCAGCCGATTCTCTGACAATTGAACAGGCTGCTACTCTGGTAGGGATGTTAAAAAACCCGGCTTTGTACAACCCCGTGCGCCGCCCAGAGTTAACAACCGAACGTAGAAATGTGGTATTGGGACAAATGCTTAAGGCCAAACATATAACCAGTGTTGAATTTGACTCTCTAAAGCAATTGCCGTTAGGTCTTGACTTCAGACGAACCGACCATATACATGGATTGGGGCAGTATTTCAGGGAATACTTGCGCCAAACTCTGGTGGCCAGTCAGCCAAAAAGAGAAAACTATGCTTCGTGGCAGAGTCAGAAATTCATTGAAGACAGCGTTCAGTGGCACACCAATCCGCTTTACGGATGGGTTAACAAAAACCTGAAAGCCGATGGTACAAAATATGATATTTACCGCGATGGATTAAAAATTTATACCACCATTGATTCGCGTTTGCAGCAATATGCCGAAAATGCGGTTGAACAACATCTTGGTAAAGACCTTCAGCCCCAATTTTTCAGGGAAAAGAAAGGGCGCACCCGGGCACCTTTTACGCGTCATATTACCAAGGAACAATATGAAAGCATCATTAACAGGGCCATGCAGCAAACCGAACGTTACAGGATTATGCGCCAGCGTAATGTTCCGGTCGATTCTATTTTACGGGCTTTTAAACAACCTGTTCCGATGAAGGTTTTCTCGTATCATGGTGAGATTGATACTTTGATGAGCCCTTTGGATTCCATACATTATTATAAATCTTTCCTTAGAGCCAGTTTGTTTTCGATGGATCCGCAATCAGGGCATGTGAAAGCCTATGTGGGTGGCCCTAACTACAAGCATTTTAAATACGATATGGCCACACAAGGTAAAAGGCAGGTGGGTTCAACCATTAAGCCTTTTGTTTATACGCTTGCCATGCAGGAAGGATTAACGCCATGCGATATGGTACCCAATATTCCTCAAACATTTTATTTGCCCACCGGACAAACCTGGACTCCGAGAAATACAGAATCGAAAAGAGACGGACAAATGGTTTCGTTGAAATGGGGATTGGCGCAATCGAACAACAATATTACAGCCTGGATTATGAAACAATACAATCCGGATGCTGTGGCCAGAATGATAAGAACACTTGGAATAAAAAGTCCGGTAGATCCGGTTCCGGCTTTATCGCTGGGAACACCTGATTTCAGTCTATCGGAAATGACCGCGGCGTATGGCACCTATGCCAATAAAGGTGTTCATGTGGAACCTCTTTTTGTAACCCGAATTGAAGATAAGTATGGTAATGTAATTGCCACGTTTCACCCAAAAAAGAATGAAGCCATAAGTGAAGACAAGGCCTATCTGATGCTTAACCTGCTGGAGGGTGTTGTAAGAACAGGAACCGGTGTCAGGTTAAGGCTGAAATATGGTTTAACCGGTGCCATTGGAGGAAAAACCGGAACCACTCAAAACCATTCAGATGGTTGGTTTATAGGTGTTACCCCCAATCTGGTAACAGGTATTTGGGTGGGAGGAGAAGACCGTGACATTCATTTTGACAACCTGAGAATAGGCCAGGGAGCCAACATGGCGCTACCTGTTTGGGCGCTTTATATGATTGAAACCTATAAAAACGCTGCCACCGGTATCTCTGCCAGTGATGTTTTTGAAGCACCTGTTAACTTCAATATCAATCTGAACTGTCCTGATGAGTATATACCACGTTCTGAAGAAGAAGTTGAAATGGAATTCAACTACCAGCAAATTAAAGGAGAAATACTTTAGGGAATCAATACATTAAAATGAGACATTTTTTTCTTTGTTTAGCCGGGATTTTGTTAAACTCAGTCATTAATGCTCAGTTATTTTATGATGCATACTACTCAAAAGGTATAATAATTACTAATACCGACACTATACGTGGTTATGTTGATTGTGGAATGGAAGGTTTTGTTCACAAGATAAAATACAAGCTTGATTTAAATGATAAGAAAGCCCAATCTGTATTATTAAGTGAAGTTAATTATTTAGAAACAACTATAGCCAAATTTGACCGGGTTACTCTTAATGGCACAAGTGCTTTGATGGAGAGATTGCATAAAGGAGAGGTATCATTATATAAGAATATTTCCTCGAAATCTGGAGCTCCTCTTTACAACGCATCAACTGGAACTTTTATGGGAGGTGGCAGTTATAAAAAAGAAGTGTTATATCTCATTAAGGATTCTGAAGTGATTAAAATAAAAAAGAAAAAGCTCAAGTCGGCTTTAAGAACCATGATGGCCGATAATTCAGAGATTATGTCCGATATAGAAAAATTAGACCTTAAAGGTTATTCGCTTGAATTCAACCTTAAAACCCTAATCAGCAAATATAACCATTGGCATAAAAACCATTACAACCAATAATTCAAGAGAATAAAGCCCTGAAAGCCTCTTCGAGTTTCCCGGCCTGAATAACCTTGATATTAAATTTCTTGAAATCGATACCTCTATTATACCGGGGTACAATAATCGTTTTAAAGCCAAGTTTTTCAGCTTCAGCGATGCGTTGCTCTATTCGTGTTACAGGTCTTATTTCGCCCGATAAGCCCACTTCGCCGGTGAGACTGACACCTTGAGTAATGGACAAATCGGTGTTCGACGATAAAACTGCCGAGGCCACTGCTAAATCAATGGCCGGGTCGCTTACCTTTAAACCTCCGGCAATATTTAGAAAAACATCTTTGGCGGCCAATTTAAATCCCGCCCTTTTTTCGAGAACAGCCAGTAACATATTGAGCCTGCGCAAATCAAATCCGGTTGACGAACGCTGAGGCGTACCGTAAGCAGCAGTACTGGCGAGTGCCTGAACTTCAATTAAAAACGGCCGCATTCCCTCAATGGCTGCTGCAATGGCAATACCACTCATGGGCTCGTCCTGGTGGGCAAGCAGCATTTCGCTTGGGTTGGTAACTTCGCGCAATCCGTTTCCAAGCATCTCAAAAATACCAATTTCGGAGGTAGAGCCGAACCTGTTTTTTATGGAACGCAAAATACGGTACATATAATGACGGTCGCCTTCGAATTGTAACACCACATCAACCATGTGTTCGAGAACCTTTGGACCGGCCAGACTTCCTTCCTTATTAATATGCCCTATTAACAAAACCGGTAGGGCCCGTTCCTTGGCTACCCGAAGAATGGAAGCCGTACATTCACGAATTTGGGTAACGCTTCCGGGTGCCGATTCCACTCCTTCACGCTCCATGGTTTGAACTGAATCGACAATTAATAAGTCAGGTTTAACATTCTCGATATGATTTAAAATATGTTCCAGAGAGGTTTCGCTCACCACCAGACAATGATGGGATAAATTATCGGATAAGCGGTCGGCACGCAGTTTTATCTGTTGCGGACTTTCTTCGCCCGACACATATAAAACCGACAAATTTCGTAACTGTAGCGCCATCTGAAGCACCAATGTAGATTTTCCAATACCTGGCTCTCCTCCAAGTAAAACCAATGAACCAGGCACCATGCCTCCACCCAGCACCCTATTAAATTCGCCAATACCGGTATCAATCCGTGGCATTTGATCAACCGAAACTTGTGAAACCGGTACCGGCTTTTGTTTTACAGCTCCTGATATACTCCCGGTAATTGAGCTGGAAGATTTTCCGGTTATGGAAATCTCTTCTACAAAAGTATTCCACTCGCCGCAGGAATAACATTTGCCAATCCATTTGGGCGATTCAGAACCACAATTCTGACAAACAAAAACGGTTTTACTTTTAGCCATAGCGCAATTTAACTTTACCCGGTATAATTCTTACCAGCTTTCCATAACTTCAAAGATAGTTTTTTTGATTCAGTATCGTTTTTATAAAACAAAAAACCGGAACCTATTGAAAGATTCCGGTTAATCATTTTGTAAAATAATTTCCCGCTATACCAATTTATTGGTCAGGGTATCGGGGAAAATAAAAATAGGTGAATGTTTCTTTGCTTCTTCAATGGGCATAATGGCGTAGGTAATAATAATAACCACATCTCCAACAGCCACTTTACGTGCAGCAGCTCCATTGAGGCAAATTACGCCTGAACCTCTCTCTCCTTTAATAACGTAGGTTTCAATTCGCTCTCCATTGTTGTTGTTAACCACCTGAACTTTCTCATGTTCGAGAATATTGGCAGCCTCCATTAAATCCTCATCAATGGTAATGCTTCCAACATAGTTCAGATTGGCTTCAGTTACAGTTACGTTGTGTAACTTTGATTTCACGACATGAATGTTCATGACATACTGTTTTTGTAAATCACATTATCAATCAGCCTGATTTCACCGGCAAAAACCGCGATACAGCCTACCACATAATCACTCTCATTCCAGTTGCTTATACTTTGAAGCGTGTTGCCATCAACAATTTCAAAATATTCTACTTCAAGTTCTGAAGATGCATTGATTCGCTCAATAACAAACTTTTTTGTTTTTTCAACATCATTCGCAGTGGCAAAATTACAAGATTCAAATAAAGAATCAGCAATAATTGGCGCTTTTTTTCTTTTATTTTCTGAAAGCAGCATATTTCTTGAGCTCATGGCGAGTCCATCGGTTTCACGAACTATGGGACAGGCAACAATCTCAATGTTATAATTTAATTGCCGCACCATTTCGCGAATAACAGCCAGTTGCTGAAAATCCTTTTCGCCAAAAAATGCTTTGTGCGGCTTAACAATATCGAACAATCGGCTCACCACTTGCGCGACACCGTTAAAATGTCCTGGTCTGAATTTACCTTCCATTACCTTGTCGAGTAACCCAAATTCAAACACTCGTTGGTCGGGCTCAGGATATATTTCTTTAACAGTTGGCACAAAAAGAAGTTCACAGGCCGAGTTGTTAAGCATATCTACATCGCGCTGTAAGTCGCGTGGATATCTCTTTAAATCGTCGGGATTATTGAATTGGGTTGGATTCACAAAAATACTGACCACCACCACATCGGCAGCCTTGCCGGCTATTTCGATTAACGAAAGATGGCCTTGATGAAGAGCGCCCATTGTTGGAACAAACCCAATAACCTTACCACTGTTTTTTAATGCGGTAATTTTTTGCTCAATGCTATAAACAGATTCGAATATTTCCATATATAACCCTACGAAAAAAACGCGGCAAAGTAAAAGAATAAAAACCAAACAAAAAAAAGAGAAACCTTAAAAAAGGTTATTACTGCTTTTACAAAGTTACACATTAAACAAGCCATAAGGCAACTTCCTTAATAAGTACCGATAACTCACTTTGTTTTAGAACCATATTTTTTGTAATTTTGCAAACGCTGTTAAATAATTCCCATTAACTTTTTGTTTAACGGGTAATGATTAAGAGTAAAGCGCTTCGCATAAAGAAGTTGCTTTATTGTTTAGGAACAACTTATCGATTAAGGTGTTCCGGGAATAATAAAACTTTTGAAAAGAACAATGGAAAAAACCAAAGTCTTGTTTATTTCTCAGGAAATAACACCCTATTTGCCCGAAACCGATATGTCAGTCATTGCGCGAAACCTGCCACAGGGAATTCAGGATAAGGGGAAAGAGATTCGCACTTTTATGCCGCGCTTTGGATCCATTAACGAACGTCGTCACCAACTGCACGAAGTGATTCGATTATCGGGGATGAACCTCATCATTAACGACACTGATCACCCTTTAATAATCAAGGTAGCATCCATTCAATCGGCCCGCATGCAAGTATATTTTATCGACAACGACGATTACTTTCAAAGGAAAAATACCGTTGCCGATGATAATAATAACCTGTTTGCCGACAACGATGAGCGCATTATTTTCTTTGCCCGTGGCGTGCTGGAAACCACGAAAAAACTAAGATGGGCACCCGATGTTGTACATTGTCATGGATGGTTTACATCTCTGGCACCACTTTTGATAAAGAAAACATTGCACGACGATCCGTTTTTTGCCAATTCAAAGGTGGTTTATTCAATATACGATGATGGGTTTAACACCCCATTAGATAAAAATGTAAAGCAAAAAATAAAATCGTTGGGTATAAGTGAGAAAGATTTAAAGGTATTAGATCCGCCAACTTACTCCGGTTTAACGAAACTGGCCATCAACATGTCAGATGGTGTTATACAGGGAAGAGCCGACATTGATCCTGAAATAGAAAAATACATTATCGATTCAGGCAAGCCATTCCTCCGGTATAAAGACCCTGAAACGTATATTGATGCCTTTAACGATTTTTACGATGCTCTTTAATTAAATTGTTTGTATTAATTTAAACGCTATATGCTTAATAGTAAAGCAGAAATTGCCAAGTTATTGGCCATATTATTTATTGGAACACCCTTATTTACAGGATGCAACGACGAGCCGGCAACCATCGGCCTTGATATTTTACCCTCGGACGATTTGTTTGAAGCCAACATGCAAATAGAATCACCGGTAGTGATGAATGTTTGGACAGATGGCATTCAGTCCGATGGGCCAACAGAAAATGCTTATGGTATACTTGGTTTTTTTAACGACCCCCGTTTTGGTATTACCAAGGCCGATTTTGTAACAGAGTTTTCATTGGTGACTCCTCGTGAAGCTTTTAAGGAAAATAATAATTTTGCTGTTGACTCAGTAGTTCTATCCTTGTCCTATTTCCCTGTTACCTTTACATCAACCATTAACCGTACACCTGTTTTTAGCTGGTATGGCGACAGTACTGCCGTACATCATGTAAAAATATACGAACTCAACGAAAGGCTAACTCCAACAGGTAAATATTATAGCAACACCCCGATGGAAGGCCGCTATTTCCCTGAAGTTATTGGTGAAAAAATATGGAAGACAAACGATAACAAGAAGGATTCTTTATGGAACATTAACAACTATGTTAATACTGTAAAGATTCACCTGAGCGAAGCTTTTGGAAACAAACTTCTGAATCTTTCATCCAAGGATTTGGCTCACCGCGATTCGTTGAAAGACGCCATTAACGGCTTTTATATAACACTCGACGACCCGGCTAATCCTCAATTGTTTAATTCACTACTTAGATTGAATTTGTTGGCCACCACTTCAAATCTTACTTTGTATTATCATGAAAAGATTTTTGATGCCGTAACAAACGAGTATTACGGGAAAGAAAGTTTCTCTTATACCTTCCCAATAAACAGGGAGTCTAGGATGTTTAACCGGTTTTCTCATAATCACAACAATAAAATAGAGTTCGAATCGCCTTCAACACCATTTCTCCACGTCCAAAGCATGTCGGGAAGTTATGTAAAGGTTGATTTTTCTGACAAGATATTGGCATGGAAGGAAGCACTGGAAAAAATGGATCAGTCGGGTCAGTACCAATATGGAATTAGCAGTGTTGAGTTGGTTTTTGAAGCTGACACGTTTACCAAGGAACATGCAGCTCTTTATGCACCTAAATTAACAGAGTTATTTATTTATCAGAAAGACGAAGCTGGCAAAATGGTCATTCCACGTTATAAGGATAGCTTTAACAACACCCTTTCAGCATTTGTAAGAACATCTGCCACCTATAATTCAATTACCAATCAGTTTGTTTTTAAAATGCGTCCCGATTATTTTGTAAAAGTAGCCAAAGGAGAAATTCAGGCTGCTCCTTTCTATCTGAGAGGCTCGTCGCCCGAGTTCAGGGTTAACCGAATTGTGCTTATAAATACAGCATTCCCCGAACAGAAACCCAAATTGCATATTAAATATGTAAAATATAAATAGGGAAAACACGGCACAAAAAGTGCAACATAAAATAGAATTCCCAGATTAAAAGTTTTAAAATTTACTTTTTAAAAGCGGCAGTTGATTTTTAACAACAGCCGCTTTTTACTTTTATGAGCAATTTTAAATCTCTAAAGCAACTTTTTTATCTTTCGTTTCGTAATATTAAAAAGCTTTCGTAAGTTTGCAATACTTATACAACCTTTTATTTAACAGCTTTCACATTAAATAAAATTGCTTTAAAACAATTACCTAAGTTGATAATAAACAGAATACCATGCGTCTAATCATTCAACCAGATTATAAAACCATGTCGAAATGGGCTGCCGGTTACATTGCAAAAAAAATCAATGAACATTCCGAACCCAAACCATTTGTATTGGGCTTGCCAACCGGGAGTTCTCCATTGGCAACCTACAAGCAACTTATACAACTTTATAAAAACGGAGAAGTTTCTTTTAAAAATGTAATAACCTTTAACATGGACGAATATGTGGGAATTCCACAGAGTCATCCTCAAAGTTATTATACCTTTATGTGGGAAAACTTTTTTAAACATATCGACATTGACTCAACGAATGTTAATATTTTGAATGGTAATGCCGACAATTTGGAACAGGAGTGTATAAGGTACGAGTCGAAAATCAGTTCAGTTGGAGGAATCGACTTGTTTCTTGGTGGCATTGGTCCCGATGGTCATTTGGCATTTAACGAACCCGGGTCGTCGCTTCAGTCGCGTACCCGTTTAAAAACGTTAACGTATGATACAATTCTGGCCAATTCCAGATTTTTCGACAACGACCCATCTAAAGTACCTACAACTGCCCTTACTGTAGGTGTTGGAACGGTAATGGATGCAAAAGAAGTGCTGATATTGGTTAACGGTCACAATAAAGCCAGGGCACTCCGACAAGCCGTAGAGGAAGGCATCAACCATATGTGGACCATAAGCGCCCTGCAATTACATCCAAAAGGCATTATTGTTTGCGACGAAGCTGCCACTTATGAACTCAAAGTAGGAACATATAAATATTTTAAAGATATTGAAAAAAACAATATTGATCCTGTATCGGCTCACTAGATATTTAGATATTTGGTGATAATATTATCAATCCTTATAAAGCAGAACAGCCTGTTTTATAAGGATTTTGTGTTGGAACTCTTTTAAAATTATAACAATTAAACAATAATAAGATATTGCTTAAACCGTTTGGAATAATTACTTTCACACAAAATTCAAGACCAGCTTACCATGTCCTCGGTTATAAAAGTGTTATTATTTTTTTTGGCAATTTTTAGTGCTATTTGCACTGAAATTCATGGCCAACGCACCAAAACCGTTTCCGGCTCATTATCAGACCAAATATTTCTGGTTTCAAATTATTCTGATTTAAACAACCATTTAGAGAAAGAATCGCTTAATGCACAACAATTGTTAGAGAACAATGTAAGAGGTTTTATTATACGCTTACTTGTTGACACGGATTCTGCTCTGGTAAAAATGGTTTTACCTTCAAGAGAAGTTGTGCCATTTTCAGCCTTTCTGGCTCCTATACAGCATTTTCTGGACTTAAATCCCAACGAAGTAATATTTCTGTTTCTGGATTATAATTTTCCTTTTTTTTATCTGGAGAGCGAACTTAAAAACCACCATCTGTATCAACGTGTTTTTGTACAGGAAAATGACGATAATTGGCCAACAACCTCACAAATGGTTGTTAAAAGTAAACAATTGGTTTGCTTTAACATGCAACGTAATCAGGACTCCCACCCCGGATTCTACTATCTTTGGGATTATGCCGTTGAGCCCTATTTTTCAACTGTTATCGACCCCGAGTTTCATGGCTCCTATTTCAGGGGGCGCCCCAATAACCCATTTATGTTTTTTACCGGGTTTAATTTGCCAAAAGATACCACCGGCATAGAAATTCCATTTAAAAAACTTCACATTAACGAAAACCCGTTTTTAATTTCACACCTCATTAACCTTTGGAAAAAAACCGGGAAAAAACCAACCTTTGTTGTTCGTAATGTTTATCATCCGGTTATAGAAGGTGTTATTTTTAACTTAAACTCGCATAACAGTATTAGTGGAAATATAACCTATAACCTGCAGCCCTTGTCAATGGTGAGCTGGGAAGGAGGCAATCAGGCCATTTCGAGCGGCCATTACTCATTCCCGTTTCTGGCTGGTGAAGATATATTTCTAAAGCCTGTTAAACCCGGCTATAGATTTATTCCTGAAAAGATTAGTCTGGAAAATGTAAGAAACAACCTGATTCAAAACTTTATTGCACTTCCTTTGGATTTAGGCCACAGATTAATAGCCTATTATCCGTTTGAGAATAATTTTCGCGATGCCGGTCCGGGCAAAAACCATGGACAAGGCACCAATGTTTTGTTCGTTGATGATGCAGAAAGGGGGCATGTAGCATCATTTAAAGACGAATCCTTTATTCGGCTGCCCAATGCTGAAACTTTAGGGTTGCACAACCACGATTTTACGGTAAGTGCCTGGATTAAAGCAGTTCCTCCGCCAACCGAACGCCGAGATATCTCCATTCTTGGGAGTGAAGAAATTATCTACCGACAGGGATTACACCTTCAGTTAAGAGAACTAAAACCATATTTTGGTTTTTATGCCAACGACCTTACTGCAAACTCTGAAATCAGATACAATGAATGGGTGCATCTGGTTTGGCGGTACACTAAAAATACCGGAGAACAAGCCATTTTCATCAATGGAAAGCCTGATAAAATATCATATAAACATCCATCGTTCATGGGCAGAGGCGATATTTTTATCGGTAAATCAATTCAGATGCACAATTACATGAACGGATTTATCGATGATCTGGCCATTTGGGATCGTCCATTGGGGAATGAGGAAATCTGGAAGCTTTATCAGGAAGTAATGCCCCTTTGGCAGCCTACTACATCGCAGCGAACTGGATATTTCTTCTACCTGGTGCTTTTACCAGCCTTGCTATTATTTGGATATGCGTTATGGCGAAAAATCTACAAAAAGAAACAGAGAGTATTACCTTTGAAACAACCCGGTTACAATATAAACCAAACCAATTCGACTATTCCTCCAAACAACATAATAAGGTTGTTTGGAGAATTTCAGGTTACAGGCCCCGACGGAACCGATTTAACCATTCAGTTTACACCAAAAGTACGCCAGCTTTTTGTATTGCTTTTATTGTACAGTCATAAAACCCGCCGCGGCATCACCTCCGATGAAATTAATCAGTTATTATGGCATGGTCACACCAAAAAAAATGCCACCAACAACCGTGGCGTTAACATGAATAAATTAAGGCAGGTTTTATCCTCTTTGCAAGGGGTTAGAATCGACAACCAAATGGAAAACTGGACTATTTCCATCGATAATAACATTCTTTTCTGCGATTATTACGTAGTGCTTGGATTATTAAAAAATAAAACCGCCATTAATAATCAAAGCAACCTGACTTACTTCTTCTCAATTGTTGAGCGTGGCCCATTATTAATGAATTGGGAAGATGAATGGCTCGATGAATTTAAAGGTCACATCTCTTCAGAAGTGATTGACACACTATTAAAATATCTGACATTTTTATCCATCGAAAAAGACCATGAAACCGTTGTTCGGATTTGTGACCGAATACTTCTGGGCGACCCCTTTAACGAAGAAGCTTTGGAAATAAAGATTAAAACACTACTTAAGAATAATCATTCCAATCAGGCTCGTTATACCTACCAATGGTTTTCTGAGAATTATGAAAAATGTTTTGGCACACCCTATCGGGTAACATTTGAGCAGATTTTATCCAATTAGCCTTTCATCGCAGAATTAAAAAAAAGGTTGGCGAAAACTCTTTGTTATTTAGAATAAATCCAACCTTTCTTATCAGGGTTTGCTTATAATACTGATATTCTATCCATTGTCAAAATAAGGTGAAAGCCAAGACAAATTTATTAATGCAAAATTAATACAATTATAAGCGCCTCGTAAGAATAGAATTAACCCCAAACTAAAAACATGATGCTATTTTTACATCTAAATATTGTCTAAAAATGAAGGGGAAAATTGCTAATATTTTTAATAGAAGAATTAAGACCATTATTTTTTTGGCTGGCCTTACCACAATGTTATTACTGCTTTACCCGTTTAACAGAGCAGTTAATTATACCAGTACCAACGAATATTGTTTTTCATGCCATGTGCACGACCATGCCGAAGCCTCGTGGCGCCTATCGCCCCATGTTCATAACAAATCAGGTGTAATTACCAACTGTATCGATTGCCATTTGCCTCCCAAAGGTGAAGGTCATCTATGGGCTAAAATAAAGCATGGTGTAAAGGATGTATATGGATTTCTTTTCAAAGATTCGGCCGATTATAATTGGGAAGGAAAAAGAAATGTCACTATGGCCAACAAATTCACCTATGAATCATCGTGTTTAAAATGCCATTCGAACTTATACCCTGTTGGATTGAGTCAGAAAGGAATTGATTCTCATTTACATTACGACCGCAACCGTGATGCTATGACCTGTTTAAACTGTCATATGCACACCGGGCATTTCAACCCTGATTATCAGCATGCACAAAATCTTGAATTTGCTGGATCGACGGCATCTGGTGTAATTTACGAAAGCGCAGCAGTTTTGAAATCGTTCGGTAATTTTACCGAGTATATTCCTGGAACATCGGTTTCGTTTGAAATGATTGCAATTCCCGAAGGTACCTTTCTGATGGGTAGTCCTGAAAAAGAGCCCTTCCGTCGCGATGATGAAGGGCCGGTACGACAAGTAAAAATCAGCCGGTTCTTTATGGGTCAGATTGAAGTAACCTGGGACGAATATTTGGCATGGTTTAACGCTACCTCATCGGAAGGGCGAGTAAATCAAAACGAAAACGAAGAAGTAGACGCTTTTACGGGTGCAACCCCACCCTGGGGAGCCCCTGATCAGGGTTGGGGAAAAGGTAAAATGCCAGCCATAACCATGACACATTATGCGGCAATGCAATACTGCCGATGGCTCTCGGAAGTAACCGGGAAAAAATATCGTTTGCCGACCGAGGCTGAATGGGAATATGCAGCCCGAGGTGGCACACAAACCCCTTATTATTTCGAAGGCGACCCACGTAAGTTTACTCAAACTACCTTTAAAAATAAATTGTTTGGTGCCGACACTTCGGTTATTGCCAGTCATGCAATTTTTAAAGCCAACAGCAATAACCGCACAGCCCATCCTGATGCTGTTAAAGAAAATCCATTTGGTCTGAAAAACATGCTGGGTAATGTAGCCGAGTTTTGCTTAGATTGGTACTTTCCGGATACCTACCAGCAATACGAAGGAGAAATTCTGGTTAACCCAAGAGCTCCACGTAGAGGGAAAGAAAGAGTTATTAGAGGCGGATCGTATTTGAGTGATGCAGCCGATTTGAGAGTAGCCGCCCGCGACTTTACTAAAACTCAGGAATGGTTGAAGACCGACCCTCAGATTCCTAAAAGCATCTGGTGGTATTCTGATTGTACACACGTTGGCTTTAGAGTGGTTTGTGAGGTGGATGCCGATTTGAATTAAATTTATAATCGTAGCGTATGCAAAATAATACTATTGACCGCCGCCGGTTTATTGAAAATACTGCCATTGCAGGAACTTTAGGCATGCTGGGAGCTTCTATGCTCACAGGATGTTCAAAAAAAAGAAATGCCTCTGAACTTGGATTGCCTTTGCTCGACGACCGGGCGCCAAAAGGGAAAAAACTAAAAGCTGGACTTATTGGGTGCGGACATAGGGGAACAGGTGCTCTACTAAATTTTTTAAGCGCAGGGCCCGATCTGGAAGTGGGGGCATTAGCCGATGTGTTTCCTGATAAAATAAAAGATGTGCGCGAACGTTTGCTTCGATATAAAATTGAAGTTCCCGACGATAAATGCTTTGTAGGCTTAGACGCCTGGCAAAAAGTTCTTGAAACAGATGTTGACGTGGTACTTCTGGTTACACCACCGTTTTTTCGACCCATGCATTTTAAAGCAGCCATAGAAGCAAAAAAGCATGTTTTCATGGAAAAACCTGTTGCAGTTGACCCGGTCGGAATAAGGTCGGTTATTGCTACTGCACGACTGGCAAAAACAATGGGACTAAACGTGGTTACCGGCACCCAACGCCGCCACCAGCGCGACTATGTGGCAACATTTGAACGTATTGCCAATGGCGCTATTGGAACGCCATTAGCGGCCAGGGCCTTCTGGAACCAGGAGCATGTTTGGTTCCGACGTCGGCAGGAAGGTTGGAACGATATGGAATATATGCTGCGTAACTGGAATAACTTTATCTGGCTAAGCGGCGACCATATTCTCGATACGCACATCCACAATATTGATGTAGTGAACTGGTTTATGGAAATGGAACCGAAAGCAGCCATTGGATATGGTGGCCGCCACCGAAGGGTAACCGGCGACCAGTTCGATTTCTTCAGCATCGATTTTGATTATGGAAATGGAATGTTTTCGCATAGTATGTGCCGGCAAATTGATAATTGTGCCAACGGCGTTGGAGAAGTAATTATTGGTACCAAAGGCTATACCAACTGCCAGAATACCATTTACAACCCCGATGGTTCCATAAAATGGCAATATAAATATCCCAACGATAAAGATGGAAATCCTACATCAACGGTAAAGGTTTCTCCATATATCCAGGAACATATTCACCTGGTAACAGCCATACGAACCAACCACTATGTAAACGAAGGAGAACAAACAGCTCTATCGAACCTGACGGCCATTATGGGAAGGGAATCGGCCTATACCGGAAAAAGAATAACCTGGGATGAAATTTATAATTCAAATCTTAAATTAGGCCCTTCCGAAATAGTAATGGGTAACGTAGATATGACCTTTGAAACGCCCATCCCGGGAACCCCAATCAGACATTAAATTATATAATAAAGCATTAATAAAACGAGTTATGGCTCACTCACGCAGAGAATTTTGTAAAAACTCGGCAGCTGTTGTTGCCGGAGCCGGATTGGTATCTGCCATTCCGGGCCTCACTTCCTGCTCAAAGCAGGATAAAATCAGATACGGAGTAATTGGTGTTAATGGAATGGGGTTCACCAACATAATGCGCTTTATGGAACAACCCGACACTGAATTGGTTGCCATGTGCGATGTTGATGAAAATATTCTGAAACGCAGGGTTACCGATGCAAAAGAATATTTTAAGAAAGTAAACGAAAAAGCAGGTATTGCCAATTTACCCGAACCAGAAATTCGTCTTTATAAAGACTTCAGGGAACTGATTGCCCAAAAAGACATTGATGCCGTAATTATTGGTACTCCCGACCACTGGCACTGCTTACCGTTTTTAGAAGCATGTGAAAAAGGCAAAGACATTTACATTGAGAAACCCCTGGCCAATACAATTGGTGAATGCATTGTAATGGAAGAATATGCCCGTAAATACAAAAGGGTGGTTCAGGTAGGACAATGGCAGCGAAGCGGGCAGCATTGGCAGGATGCCATCAGCTATATCCATTCAGGTAAATTGGGGAATATACGTACAGTTAAATGCTGGGCCTACCTTTCATGGTTGATACCCACACCACGACCCGATGGCATTGCCCCAGAAGGAGTCGATTATAATTTCTGGCTTGGACCGGCACCCGAACGTCCATTCAATCCAAACAGATTTCACTTTCATTTCAGATGGTGGTGGGATTATGCCGGAGGGTTAATGACCGACTGGGGGGCTCATTTGCTCGATTTTGCCCTTTATGGTATGAAAGCGGGTGTTCCAAAAACCATTGTTTCGGTAGGTGGAAACTTCAGTATTGACAAAAAAGCCATGGAAACACCTGACACACAAACAACCATTTATGAATTCGATAACTTTATGTTACATTGGGAACATGCGGTTGGTATCGACCTTGGCCCTTACAATCGTGGTCATGGAATCGCATTTATAGGTGATAAAGGTACCTTAGTAGCCGACCGCGGTGGCTGGGAAGTTATCCCCGAAAAAGCCGGACAGGAAGGATCCATTGAAGCTGTTCCCCGTCAAAATGGCGATGGTAAAGACGCAGCCAACCATGTTCGCGATTTTCTGGATTGCATGCGTACCCGTAAAAAAACCAGAGCATCCATTGAAATCGGAAAAGATATTGCCATTCTTTCTCATATGGGTAATATTGCCTACCGAACCGGCAATAAACTCTTTTGGGACGATGATAAAAAAGAATTTACCAAAAATGAAGAGGCTACCAGTTTGGTTTGGCCACAATATCGTTCTCCCTGGAAACTTCCTCAATATAAATAACTAACCTATTTAGCCATGACAAAAAAAATCCTTTCATTATTATTAGTTTTATATTCAATGAATGCATTTGCACAAAAACCCGAAGATACCGAAGATTGGTCGAGAAAACCCGTAATTGTTACTCCGGGTGAAGGAACACTGCCTCCTTCGGATGCTGTTATATTATATCGTCTTCCCAGCGATGCTGAGAATTGGAGTCATATTAACGGAGATCCCATTAAATGGAAAACAGCGGAAGAACTTACCGTAGTTGGCCAAACCGGAAACATTAGAACAAAACAGGAATTTGGTGATGTTCAATTACATATTGAATGGCGCTCGCCATCAGAAATCAGAGGCGAAGGACAAGGACGTGGAAACAGCGGTGTATTTTTAATGGGATTGTATGAGGTTCAGGTGCTTGACTCATACAACAACGAAACCTATTACAATGGTCAGGCCGGCAGTATTTACAAACAGCATATTCCTTTGGTTAATGCCTGTCGCCCACCCGGACAATGGCAAACCTACGACATTATTTTTAAAGCTCCACGGTTTAATGACGATGGTTCTTTATTATCGCCAGCCTATATAACCGTTATTCACAATGGCGTATTAATTCAAAACCACGTTGAACTAAAAGGAGGAACCAGATACATAGGTACTCCTGAATATGTTAAACACAACGAAAAACTGCCGTTAATT
>CAZFTD010000019.1:0-32275 GCA_964521525.1 uncultured Marinilabiliaceae bacterium
ACTGATACATTATAACTGCCCGTTTCTGTGTACCGAAGAGAAAATCCCTTCCAGTTCTTCCATTTATTTGGCATTCTCGCACTGCGCCACCTTTTTAATGGACACCATACGCTTTAAAAAAGAGAAAACTTTTAAAGATGCTGTTGACCAGGCCAGAGAAAGTTGCATACCCATTGTTGCCGATTTTGGTTTTCATTTAGGGGCGGCATCCTGTTCCAAAATTTCGAGTAACGACCTGAATTATGGATTTATACATGAAGGCATCACATCTTACTATGTAAAATGGAAGCATATTGAAAAACTTAAAGATGGCCAGCTTGACCATTTGCTAAAATTGGCGGCCAGGTTTCAATTGCTGATAGTTTGTGAAACCAATAACATAAAGCAGTCGCTAATAGCCGATAAACCCCAGTTTATTAAGGCTTACTTGTCAAAAATGCAAACGCTTTTATCCATTTTGAAAGATACCGGATGCCCCTTTTTGTTTATGGATATTGCTCTGGAAGAAGAAATTGAGCTATTATTTCCCACCATGCCATTGGGGTCGTCCATTTTTGCATCAGTTAATTTGAATTGCACTAATAAGTTACTAAAAGGTCGCTTGGGTATCAATCACATCGAAACTTTGTGGGAAAACCAAAATGTATTATTATCGCCACCTAATTTGATTGATACCAGTTCGGATGTTGGTTTTTACATTGAGCATGGCAAATCGCCCAGTTTTTTACTGGATATATTTGGCTCCATGACCGACATACCACCGGCACTACTCACCAAAGTTTGTGATATGTATGCCACACGGCCGGCAAAAATTATGGGTATTTATCCCCAAAAAGGAACCATCGAACCTGGCGCCGATGCTGATATTATAATTTGGAATCCCATTGAGCCCGACCGGTCGAAAACCAGCGGATCTAACACCTCCTTACTTCGTAAAGACATCAATTCATTAATTGTTAATGGTGAAATAATTACTGATAACCAACAAACAGGGCCAACACAGTTGCATGGAAGATTTATCCCTCGTAATTCACTTATTCCGGTTAGCAAGGTTACTTTTCAGGATGCATAATCTTACTCATCCATAATTGCTATTAAACTATTTGGCTCATTAATTGTTTGCTTGCTAACAAACAATCCAATATACTTTTATTCAACTAACATTAACAATAAACCACTTTTAATATGTATAAAACTATTTTTAAAACCCTTGCCATAACAGGGCTTTTATTATTTTCCTATACCCTTTCGGCTCAAAACGGTTTGCACCAATTCAAGGTAAAAACAATTGACGGACAACCTTTTGATTTTGCCACTCTAAAAGGCAAAAAGGTAATGATTGTAAATACTGCCAGTAAGTGCGGCTTAACCCCGCAATATGAACAACTTCAGACATTATACAAAAAATATGGCGGCGATAAGTTTGTTATAATTGGATTCCCTGCCAATAACTTTGCCAATCAGGAACCGGGTACAGCCAGTGAAATTATGGAATTTTGCAGCATCAACTATGGCGTTACCTTTCCATTAATGGAAAAAGTTTCGGTAAAGGGCAACGACCAACACCCTGTTTATCAATGGCTAACCCAGAAAGAGAAAAATGGCGTTGAAGAGAGTACTGTTCAATGGAATTTTCAAAAATATTTGATAGATGAAGAAGGTAATCTGGTTAAGATGATTCCCCCAAGAACAAAACCTGATGATTTAGAAATTATTAACTGGATAACATCAGGAAAGTAAGAATTGAAGAAAGGGAGAAGTTTTTAGTTCCTAGCTCTTAGTTCTTAGTACCTAGCAGCTAACAGCTAAGACCAAAATACGACTAATCACGATTCGCATAACGCTATCTATCACATATTTAAAGCTTTATTAAAATAAGGTATTAAATAGTAGATAATAAATGTACATTTCTGAAATTTATCGTGGATAGCTATTTCTCAGGCATAAAAAAAGGGTGACCACTTAATTATGGCACCCTTTTTTAGTTAATTGAATTGAAATTACTTTAAACCCATGCGGATAAGTAAAGGATCTATTTCAGGATCTTTCCCCCTGAATTTTCTGTATTGTACCATTCCTTCATCTTCGCCACATTCGGCTAAACAATGTTGACGAAACTTGGCTGCCAATTCAGGATTGAAAATATCGCCACTTTCTTTAAAGGCATAAAACGCATCGGCATCAAGCTGACCAGCCCAATAATAGACATAATATCCGGCAGAGTAACCGCCATCGAAAATATGCCCAAAGTAGGTAGAACGGTATCGTGGTATAATTTCATTAATTAGACCAATTTTCTGCATCGATACCTCTTCAAAGGCATCAACATTTTCTACTATAGTTCCGGGTGATAAAACATGCCAATCCATATCGAGAATGGCAGCGGCAAGATACTCGGTAGTATTGAACCCCTGATTAAAATATGCGCTTTGCTGAATTTTGGCAATCAATTGGTCGGGGATAACTTCACCAGTAGCATAATGACGGGCATAAACTTTTAATACTTCGGGTTCAGATGCCCAGTTTTCCATTACCTGCGAAGGCAACTCAACATAATCGCGGGGTACAACACCAGCGGTGCGTTTATATTGACCATCGGTAAATAAACCATGTAAAGCATGTCCAAACTCATGAAACAAAGTATTGGTTTCATCCCATGTTAACAAAGAAGGTAACTCATTGGTGGGTTTTGTAAAGTTACAGACGATAGTTGAAATAGGATGAACACGTTTGCCGTTTTCATAAGTAGCTCTTCTGAAACTTGAACACCAGGCACCCACTCTTTTACTATCTCGTGGAAAATAATCGAGGTAAAGTAAACCAACTAGAGAACCATCAGCTTCGCTCACTTTAAACACTTCGGCATCGGTATGATAAATAGGTACATTGTTAAGCTTTTCGAAAGTGATACCAAACAATTTAGTTGCTACCCAAAACATTCCATCGCGCACATTTTCAAGCTTAAAGTAAGGCTTAAGTTCCGACTCATCCAAATCGTACTTTTCTTTCCGCAATTTCTCGGCATAATACCACCAGTCCCACGAAGACAGTTTGAAGTTACCGCCTTCCCTGTCGATAATAGACTGCATTTCGGCAAGTTCTCCCTTGGCACGGGCCAAAGCGGGTGTCCAAAGCTTGTTCAAAAATTCGTAAACATTATCAGTAGTTTTAGCCATATTCACATCAACCACAAATTGTGCATGATTTTCGAAGCCTAAAAGATTAGCTCTTTGTGCTCTTAGAGTAACCATTTTTTTGATAACATCTTTATTATCAAACTCATTATTATTATTCCCACGCATAAAATATCCGCGGTATATTTTCTCACGCAAATCGCGGTTTTCGGCAAACTGCAAAAATGGTAACAAACTGGGCTTTTGTAAAGTGAATATCCATTTGCCATCCATATTTAAATCTTTGGCAGTCATGGCAGCAGCTTCAATAACGCCCTGAGGGAGTCCGGCCAAATCTTCAGGTTTATCAATTACGAGTCTGAAATTTGTATTGGTTTCAGCCAGGAGGTTCTCGCCAAACTTAAGCGATAACATGGAAAGCTCCTGATTAATACCACGAAGTTTTTCCTGATCTTCAGCTGAAAGGTTGGCCCCATTTCGCACAAAGTCTTCGTAATATTTCTCAACTACCCTGATTTGAGCAGCATCCAAACCTTGCTCATGTCGCTTCTCATAAACCGATTTAATGCGGGCAAACAACTCCATATTGAGCATAATGTTATCACTATGCGCAGTGAGTTTAGGCGTAACTTCTCGGGCAACAGCCTGAAGTTCATCGTTGGTATTGGCTGACCGCATATTGGAAAATACCAGTCTGACACGGGTTAATAAACCTCCCGACTGGTCGAAGGCCAGAATTGTGTTATTAAAATCGGGCTCTTCAGAATTACTGGTAATAGCTTTAATTTCTGCATTCTGGTCAGCCATACCTTGTTCAAAAGCGGGCAGATAGTGTTCCACTTTTATTTTTTCGAAAGGAGGAACTTCAAAGGGCGTATCGTAAGCCGACAAAAAAGGATTTCCATCGGAAGAGGTAGATGGTTTGCAACCACTAAATACTAACAAAACCATAAATGAAAGAAAAAAGAAATGTTTCATGTGTCTATAATTTGATTTTTAATTACCACAACTTGCCCCGCTCTGGCGGGAGAACACCCAATACAACAATTTTATGCTACCGTTTTTGCGTTGGTAAAAACATGGGTGATTCATCCGATCATGTTTTTTATTAAAATGAAGTATAAACTACAAATTTAAAAGAACTTTTCCATCAATGGATTTTATAAAACATGATTTTAGACAGGTTTTACGTAAATGAATAAAATCCAACGTGTCTGGTAAAAACAAAAAAGCCGCCCCCCAAGGAGCAGCTTTTTCCCGGAAAACCGACTTCATCAATTTAAGCACCAGAAAGCATAGATATCAAAACTCCGGCAGCAACAGCTGACCCAATTACTCCGGAAATATTTGATGCCATGCAATATTGCAAAACATGATTTGTTTTATCGTATTTTAATGCCAGTTCGTTGGCAACCCTTGAGGCCATAGGAACAGCGCTTAATCCTGTGGCCCCAACCAGAGGATTGATTTTCTTTTTTGCAAATAAATTATATCCTTTAACCGCCATAATTCCACCACCAATAGATATAGCAAAGGCAAGAAATCCACCTAAAATAATTCCAATGGTTTTATAATCGAGAAAGACTTTGTGTGTCATAGTGGCCCCAACGGCCAGCCCCAGAAAAACCGTGGCAGTATTCATAATTGGTCCTGTTGCTGCATCGGCCAGACGCTGAGTAGTGGTACCAATTTCTTTAATTAAATTACCGAATAACAGCATTCCCAGCAATGGCACTGATGATGGAACAAAAATGGCAATGATAACGCCGAGCACTATTGGGAAAATGATTTTAACCAATTTCATGTTTTTTATCTCATATCTGGCAGGAAACAACTTGTCCTGCTCTTTCATGTTAATCATGAATTCCTTTTTTGACATGAGAAAATTGGCAACCATTGGCACAATAACAGGCACAAGCGCCATATACGAATAAGCTGCAATGGCAATTGGGCCTAACAAATCGGGGGCCAGCAAAATAGTGGTATATATGGCTGTTGGGCCATCGGCACCGCCAATAATACCTAAAGCACCGGCTTCTTTGGGCGTGAACCCCAAGGCTATAGCTCCAAAAAGCACTGAAAAAATGCCGATTTGTGCTGCTGCACCAAAAAACGACAACCGCAAATTACGCAACATAGGGCCAAAATCGGTTAATGCCCCTACCCCCATAAAAATAATAGGAGGCAAAAAGCCCGTTTTTATCAGTGCATAATAAAGGTAATTCATGATGCCGTATTGACTGGCGATTTCGAATAAATTCAGGTACCTGTGGTCGGGCAATTCAATCATTGAAGCGGGAACAACCCCCATGCCACCGCCCGGCAGATTGGCTAAAACAACGCCAAAGGCAATTGGTACCAGCAATAAAGGCTCGTATTTTTTAGCAATGCCCAGATAAAGCAAAATAAACCCAATTAGCAACATTAAAAGTACGCCTGGCTCTTCTGCTATTGACGAAAAAGCAGTCATATGATAAAGTTGCTCCAATATTTTCATGAGTCAATAATTTGTTTGTTAATGGTTTTATGGAAAAAATCATTAGTTTTTCCATTTTTGTTTATTCCGGTAAACCATCAATAGCTTTCTCCGGAATAAAAAACTATTTTATAATAACCAAAGCATCATCCTCTGAAACATCTGTTCCGTTTTGAACCAGAATTTTCTGAACCACGCCAGATTTATCGAAACGTATTGCATTAAAGGTTTTCATCGCTTCCACATAACCCAACAAATCCCCATCTTTAACTCTATCGCCCACTTGAATGGCCTTTTCGCCCGAGTCTTTGGTCAGATAGAACTTCCCTTCCAATGGCGAAACCACAGGCACACCTTCAGAATTTGATAAAGTTGGCTGACCACTAACGATTGTTTGATTGGCATTATTTGCCACATCCTGATTGTATGAAACTGTTACAACGTATTGCTCGCCGTTAACATTGATATTCATAGTTGAGGGCGCCCACGAACCAGCCGAAGCAGATGCAGCATTTTGGGTTGCATCAGGTGTTAATGACTTTTTACCGTCATTCTTTAATTCAGTTATTTCAGCAATAAAATCTTCTTTGGCCTTACCCGATTTGTAAAGACGATATTGCTCAGGATGCATAGCCAGTTCAAACAACTCTTCTTCATCCTGGCCATAATCCCAACCGTTTTTATCCATTTCTTCACGGAATTTTGGCAAAGCGTTGGGATACAATTCCTGCGGATGTCCGGTGAAAAATTCTCGTCCCTGTTCTTTAGCAAGTGCCTCAATTTCAGGAGCCAGCTTACCGGGTAAGCAACCGCTTTTACCAAGTATCATATCCCAAACATTGTCGGCTATCATACTCCACCGTTCGCCACCTTTTTCAAGTTGAATCACATTCATAATGGCCAGATTTTTAACATACTGGCTAAACGGTGTAACCAAAGGCGGATACCCTAACTTTGGCCAAATGTATTCTACCTCGTTAAACAGTTTTATTAATAATTCGTCTTGCGTTAATTCTGGCTTATTGTTTTTAGCTTTCCACTTATTTAAACTGGTAAGATTATTTTCTAAATCGGCCATTAAACTCCCCATCATACCACCTGGCAATCCAGGACCAATAAGCAGAGAATTCATCAGGAGGTTTTTGGGACTGATAAAATAGCCCAGAAAATCATCCATAAATTCCTGAGTAAGGCTGCGAACCTTCATATAAGCGCTCATGTTAATTTCTGGAACATCAAATCCGGCATCTTTCAACATGGGTTGAACAGTTAACAAATCTGCATGTCCTGTTCCCCAGGAAAGCGGTTCCATGCCTACATCCACATAATCAACCCCTTCGCGACAAACCTCAAGAATGGTGGCTACTGAAAATCCCGGTCCTGCATGACCATGATAGGTAATAGGAATATCTTTGTGTTTCTGACGAATTCCTTTAACTATTCGACCCAACCAGACAGGACGTGCCACTCCGGCCATATCTTTAAGGCAAATTTCATCGGTACCGGCTTTAATCAATTGGTCGGCCAAATCAACATAATAATCAACCGTATGTACTTCCGAAAAAGCAAGGCTTAATGCAGCCTGTGAAATCATCCCTCCTTCTTTGGCATATTTTATGGAATCAATCAAATTCCTTGGGTCGTTTAATCCACAGAACGAGCGAGCAATGTCAGTACCTTGTTTCTTTTTAACTTTAAACATTAATTGGCGTACATCGGCAGGGACGGGTGACATTCTGATACCGTTTAAAGACCTTTCGAGCATATGAGTTTGGATGCCGGCTTGGTTAAATGGTTTAGTCCATGCACGAACCGCTTTGTTAGGATTTTCGCCAAACAGAAGATTAATTTGTTCAAAACCACCACCATTTGTTTCAACTCTCGAAAAACAACCCATTTCAATAATATAAGGCGCAACACGTTCCAGTTGGTCCAATCGGGGTACATATTTCCCCGATGATTGCCACATGTCCCTGTATACCAGGGAGAATTTTATTTTCCGTCCCATAATTGTAACAGTTATTGTTTTTTCTCAATTTTTATTATTTGACCTTTCCCCTGTGTTACCAACTTTACAGCAGCTGAAATAGCAGCCACTTTAGATAAATCTGGAGCAGTCATTGAAGACACACTTTTCCTGGTAGCATCTTCTAAAGTCGGGAAAAAATGGTTTACAAACAGGATAATCCCGTTTCCAACCAAAACAACCATCCACAATATGAGTGTTACGGTCACCATCCCAACTCCTAAAAGCATTAGTGCTTCCTGAAAATATTCTCCCATATTACAATATTTACAACAAATCGTTACTAAATAAAATATAATTAGCTATTTTATTTACAATAGTAGTAATTTTTAAGCTTTATTTAAATAATATGTCACTATTTTTTATATAAATCTGACAAAATGTATTGTATGTATTTGATTTTCATAATTTTATATTATTAACGATTTTTTTACGTAATTAATACAAATTTCAACTCAAACATTACAAAATAATTACTTTTTGTTTTTTTAACTACTCAATACATTTATTATAAATTACTATGTAATTATTTATCAGATATTTAACCATACTTAATTAAGTATTAATTAGTAATAATATTTATAAAAAACCACGGACAATTAAATTGTTACAATCTGTTTTACTGCAATTTACATAATACACCTATAATTACCTACCAGATTATCAGATTCTATTCTTAATCATATTATTGTAGTGCTTATAATTTATAACAAGCATTACCAATAATAAATCAAAGTCGTTTAGCTGTGGAATCTTTCAATGCGCCAACCGCTTAATCTCCATGGGGGAAATCCATACATGCAGGTTTGTATCCCTTTTGAGAATATTAGGGTGAGCGCTAACAATACTTATTGTTTTCCAAACTAAATATTACTTGCAATTTGTTTAAGGAAAAGGTTTAGGCAAATGATGGAGAATAAATAATAAATATGAATTCAACTTTTCAAGTATAAACAATTGAAATCCGAAGTGGTTTAGTATGAATGTAGGATGGATAGATGAATGGATGAATTATTGTTTTTCATCCGCAAATAATTTTTATAATAAGGTCGGATTGCTTTCCGCTCTGAGGAACAGGTTGACCCGAGTTATCGGGGGAACTCGCATGATGAATTTTGGCTCCGACGATTTTCAATTCATCCGTGTTTCCCGAGAAGTCGGGACAAGTTGTGTATAACGAATCATTCGTTTCATAGTAAATGCGTTTTGAACATATGGTTTTTAAACTCAATTTGCACAAAAAAAAGGCTGGACACCAACAGTCCAGCCCCTTTCATCCAAAACCAAAACTTAATAAGTACACAAAACAACTTAAACGAAAAAAGTAAAGGCATTTAATCATTAACAATTTTACTTTTCGAATTATTTGTTCAAAGATATTTATTTGGCAAAACAAATCCAAATATTAGGTTTGTTAAATAATTAAAGGAACAATCGAAAGGAGCATCACGAATTCATATTTGTGGATTATTAAATTGTATTTTTATAAGAAATTTACTCCAATGAATCAACCGGCAGCATCGCCACTCCATATAGAGAACGGCGTGATAACATTAATTCCAGACACTTTCACACCTGGTACAAACCATCAGGTTATTTATGAAGTATTCAGAGTTGACCAAACATACCCGGTTTTTTTAGAGGACCATTTAAACCGGTTATTTAAGAGCATAAAAACCATTCATAAAAAAAGTAGCATTGGTGCAAACGATTTGAAACGCTTGCTAATAGATTACATACAAAAAAGCAGGGTTGAATATGGGAATGTTAAAATTGAATTTATTTTTTCCTCTGAAGTTGAAACAGAGCTATATTTCAGAGCTTATTTTATTCCCACATCTTACCCGGATGCCTCTATGTATACTGAGGGAGTGGTTTGCAATGTTTTAAATGCCGAGAGAGGCAGCCCAAATATTAAAATGGCGAATCCCGAATTACGTCAATTAAGCGATTCTGTCATTAAGAAAGATAGGGTTTTTGAAACCGTATTGGTTAACAAAGATGGACTTATAACAGAAGGCAGCCGTTCAAACTTGTTCTTTATAAAAACGGGTGTAATTTACACTGCTCCTGATATTATGGTGTTACCGGGAATTATTCGCCAAAAAGTGGTGCAGATAATTATTGAACATAAAATCCCTATTAAAATGGAGGCTGTCAATATTAAAGATCTTCCATTATTTGAAGCATGTTTTATTACCGGGACATCTCCCAGAGTTTTACCGGTTCGTCAGATTGGAAATGTTTGTTTTAATGTTTCCAATACCCTAATTTGTAATATACAACACTCACTTAACCAATTGATATTAAACCATATTAATCAACAAAAATAAATATCAAAAACATGAATAGTCTATCACGCGAACAGGCTTTTGAGTTATTTCAGTGTTACAATAAAAGTGAAAGCTTAACCAAACATGCTTATGCAGTGGAAGCTGTTATGATGCACTTTGCCAAATTAGCTGGTGAAGACCCCGTGAAATGGGGCATTATAGGATTGTTACACGACCTTGATTATGAACAGTTCCCCGAGATGCATTGTACAAAAACCACTGAAATTCTTCGAAACAATCATTGGCCCGATGAATATATAAGAGCAATAGAGAGCCATGGCTGGGGCATTTGCACGAATACTGAACCGTTACACCATATGGAAAAAATATTGTATGCCACTGACGAACTTACCGGCTTGGTGACTACATCGGTTTTAGTAAGACCCGATAAAGACATAGCCCAATTAACTGTAAAATCGGTGATGAAAAAATGGAAAGACAAACGCTTTGCTGCGGGCGTTGACCGTGAAATTATTCAAAAAGGAGCCCAAATGCTTGGAGTAGAACTAGAGTATTTGATAGAAGAAACCATTAAGGCTATGCAAAGCATTTCGGATGTTTTGGGACTTCCACCGCGGTAAAAAAGTGTGCTGTCCTCTGAAAATTTAATATTTAATCCTAATAACCAAATAATTCAAAAGATTCTAAGGTTATGCTAAAGCTTAAATTTTCAAAGGACAGCTATTATATAAGTTTACTTTGTGTATTGCCATTCACGAGCAGCCTCGTACATAGCTATTACATTCTCTACAGGCGTTTCTACTTTCAATTTATGCGATGGGCCCAAAATAAAGCCACCACCAGGAGCCATTGTATCAAGAAGTTCCTTAACCCCTTCTTTTACCCTGGCCGGAGTAGCTTTTCTTAAGAGCAGTTCCTCATCCAAAGCACCACAAAAGGTAATAAGAGAACCAAAATCCTTTTTAAGCCCCTCTGGCGACATTCCGGCAGCGCGCGTTTGAATGGGATCCAACACATGAGCGCCAATCGAAATAAATTCAGGAATTAATTTGCGAACCCCTCCGCAACTGTGCATATAAAATTTCACTCCCAATTTATTCGGAATCTCATAGAAGCGTTCATAAGCCGGACGGATAACTTCACTCCAGGTTTCAGGGCTTATTATTAAACCACTTTGCGCTCCAAAATCATCGGCAATGCGAATAAAATCTACCCGATTACCTGTTACAGCAAAGAAAGCTTCAATATAAGCTTCGTAAAAGCTGCTTACTCTATCCAATAAACCTTTAAAAAACCGAGGATGATACATCATTACATCCAGGAAATTCTCGCGGCCAATTAAACGCTGAATAACTCGAAACAAACCTGGTGAAGAGTAACCCGGGGCAGTCATTATGGCATAATCGCGATATTTTTCAACCTGCTTATCAAGTACCGAGAAGTCGAACAAATCAATTGTTGGCCAGGGATAATCGTTCAATGCAGCCGGATCAGTAATTCCTTGAAGCGGGCATTTGTTAATGTCCCAATATTTAAGATCGCCCCTGCCGGTTAATTTATATTCAACGCCCCAAATATCTTTTTTAAGTTCACTCTTCTTTTGAAATAAATCGTGACCAATATAAGCCGGCTCCACCCATCTGAAATCAACTTCCAAAAACTCCAGCATCTTGTCCCTGTCTGAAAATCCCAAATAATTCATCATTTTTTCGGTGAACTCAGGCACACCCCAATAAAAAATAGGAACCCTGTCGGGTTGCTCATGGTTGAGCGTTGCTAATACACGTTCTTTGTGATTCATGAAGTTTGATTTAATGAATACTAATCATCAAAACTTTTTTTCAAAAAACGAAGCAAGGTATATAAAAATATTAAAGAATCAAAAAATATTAGAAAAATCAAGGTTTTATGGAATCAAAGACTATTTTAGTCGAATGGACTATCGGTCTTTTTGGGCTTCAAAAAGTAAAATCCCTGCGGCTACCGAAACGTTAAGCGATCCTATTTCGCCTTTCAGCGGAATTGAAACAAGCACATCACACATTTTCTGAATTTGAGAAGATATACCTTTATCTTCTGCTCCCATAACAATAGCAGTCTTTCCTTTAAAATGGGAATTACGGTAATCGGAATTGCCTTTCTCGGACGCACCAATTATTTGAAAGCCTTTTTCTTTCAGAAACTTCATTGAATACCATAATTTGGGTACACGACAAACTGGTATTCGATAAAGTGCTCCCGCCGATGTTTTAATGGCATCGCCGTTAATAGGTGCACTGCCTTTTTCAGGAATAACAATGGCTTCTACCCCGGCGCATTCGGCAGTACGGGCTATAGCTCCAAAATTTCGAACATCGGTTATGCCATCAAGCACCAGAATTAAGGGTTCGCGCCCTTCCTGTATGGCATTGTTAATAAGAACTTCAAGATTCTGGTAATCGACCGGCGAAATAAGCGCTATTACCCCCTGGTGATTACCGGTGGAATAATGGTGTAAACGTTCGGCAGGTACTTTTTGCACCGGAATATTGTGTTTGTTAATCTCCTTAAAAAGCTCATTGTACAGTTCACCCTGCAAACCGGGTTTCACAATAATTTTTTCAATACTTTTTCCACTTTGAATGGCCTCAAGAATGGCTCTGATACCAAACACTACATTGTTTTTCGACATATTATATTATAATTATTGTGACAAAATAACTGATAATTCTATTCAGCATCGAGAATTTTCTTTTGCGACTCAAGTTCTTCCATTTTCTCATGAAGCATTTCCCACAAATCCATTTGCGACTTTAAATTTCCCTGAACCAACTCATACTCCTTATAAACAGAATCAATAACAGTTTCCTGGGTGGGGTTTTGTAATGTCACATTAAGTTCATTTAGCTTGTTCTCCAATCGGCTGATTTCCTTTTCAGCCATATCAATATCGTTAGCGGTCCGTTTAAGTTGCTTGTTAATTTCCTTTCTTTCTTCAAAAGTAACCCGCCCCTGATTCCCGGTAGGTTTAACAGATGTTTCGTTAGCAGAACGGGTTATTATTTCAAGCTCTCTAAGGTTTTCGAGTCGCTTTTTGCTTAAGAAATCGTAAATACCGCCCAAATGTTCCTTAATCTTTTTGTTGCCAAACTCAATAACCCTATTCACCAATCCATCGAGAAATTCGCGGTCGTGAGAAACCAGAAGCACAGTTCCTTCAAAATCGACCAGTGCCTTTTTCAGAATTTCTTTCGAGCGCATATCCAAATGGTTGGTAGGCTCATCAAGAATCAGAAAATTAACAGGTTCGAGTAACAATAAAACCATTGCAAGGCGGGTTCGTTCACCACCCGATAACACAGAGACCTTTTTCTCAACCGAATCGCCACTAAATAGAAAGGCTCCCAGCAAATCGCGAATTTTAGTGCGTATATCACCCACGGCCACCTTATCAACAGTTTCGAGCACCGTTAAACTATTATCGAGCTTATCGGCCTGGTTTTGTGCAAAATAACCAATTTTCACCTGATGCCCCAACTCAATAGAACCTTGGTAATCAATTTCATTCATGATTATTCGGGCCAGGGTAGTTTTCCCTTCTCCGTTTTTACCAACAAAAGCAATTTTTTCACCACGGGCAATGCTGAAATCAATATTATCCAACACATTTAAAGTGCCATACGATTTGGATATTTTATTACCCTTAACAGTTACCACTCCCGAATGGGGAGCAGGTGGAAACTTTATTTTTAGGGCACTCTGGTCGAATTCATCCACCTCAATTCGGTCGATTTTCTCGAGTTGTTTAATACGCGATTGCACCTGAACAGCCTTAGTGGCCTTATATCTGAATCTTTCTATGAATTCTTCGGTATCTTCAATCAATTTCTGTTGATTGCGAAAAGCTGCCAATTGTTGTTCGCGCCGCTCCTGTCGCAAAACCACAAATTGCGAATAAGCAACTTTATAATCATAAATTCTTCCAAGAGATATTTCAACAGTTCGGTTGGTAATATTATCGAGAAAAGCTTTATCGTGCGAAATTAACACAATAGCGCCGGGATAGTTCTTCAGATAATCCTCAAGCCATTGGATGGATTCAATATCCAAATGGTTGGTAGGCTCATCGAGCAGAAAAATACCAGGTTTTTTAAGAAGTATTTTAGCCAGTTCGATGCGCATCCGCCAACCTCCGCTAAACTCGGATGTTAAACGGTTAAAATCGGACTGCTTAAAGCCTAAGCCCTTAAGAGTTACTTCTATTTGCGACTGATAATTTTGTCCACCCAAAACCGAAAACAGATCCGATTTTTCGGTAAGAACATCAATCAACTTCAAATATTCGGCCGAGTGGTAATCGTTGCGGTGGTTAATTTCCTGACTTAACCGGGCAATTTCAGTTTCAAGTTTTTTTAATTCTGCGAAAGCCTGTTCTGCCTCTTGGCGTACAGTTTGTGTATCTGAGTAAACCATATGCTGTGGCAAATAGCCAATGGTTAAATCTTTAGGCATGGCAATATTGCCCGAAGTGGGGGCCATTTGGCCCGATACAATTTTAAGTAATGTGGATTTTCCAGCTCCATTTTTCCCAACCAAACCAATACGGTCGCGTGGATTAATCAGGAACGAAACCTCCTCGAACAAACGAAAACCACCAAAATCAACAGTTAACTGGTTTACCGATACCATCTTTCACAAATCTTTAAAACACAATTCCTACACGTTACCTAACTACCAATGGAATTCTTTCCGTTCTGAAATCGGCATGAAATTTAATTAAAAACAATCCCTGATTATAAAATCCACCCCAATTGGAAACCCGCTTAAAATCAAAATTAAACTGCACAGACTGGTGTTTAAAGTTATTCAGGCAAATATCAAAATCGGAACCATACCGATAAATGGCTGAAATGAAGTAATAAGTAACATCATATCCCCAAGCGCCATATCGTGAAAAGTTTGAAGTTGAACCCGAACTTTGAAAATAGGGTGAAATGGCATGTGGCTCGGTAAAATACCATTGGCGATACTTGCGAATAAAATCGCGGGTATGTTTTTGCTGGTAATCTAACCCGAAAGGTGAAAAAATAGAGCCGTTGAGTTGATGTACCTGTTCCGGATCGATGGTTTGAAACCGAAGCCAGTCGGACATTCCAAACAGTGTGATATCAGCCTTGGTTTTTTCCTTAACGCCAGCCAGAATTGGGATAATTTTTGAAACATCGGCTTCTTTAACCGTGGGAACTACAATAAAATTGGCCCCTTCTCTGCTTAATAAAGCCGGAATGTCATTTAAATCATCGCCCTTTGAACGGTGCTCAATATATTTGATGTTACGATTTAGCTGATTAGCCCTGCTACGAATTTGTTGAACCAGCATTCTGGCTCCGCTTTCCGATTCCGATGGCATCATCACCAGCAAGGTTGCTCCATTGGCCTGGTTAACAATTTCATCGGCCATTATTGGGAAATACAAACTATCGGATGTATTTATCTGAAAAAGATAAGGATTTCGCTGTAGTTCAGGGTTATTGTTCGACATTGGGTAAACCAGCGGTATATGGTGCTGACGACTAAAGGCAGATACCATTGGTAATTCATGTGCCAAAGCCGGACCAATGATTAAATCAGCTTTAGCCAGAGCCTTATCTTCCAACACCCTTCGCAGGGCCAATGAATCAGGAGCAATATCATAAACCGACAATTCAACATTTACGCCTTGTTTTTTAAGGGTATCCAATGCCAATAATGTCCCACTGTAAAATTCGACAAACACTTTACCTCTATTCGCCGATGCGGGCAAACTTCTGGCTACTCTTGCAGTATCATTATCGCTGAAAAAACGACTGGCCTCGCGGGCCGAAAAGGGAAATAACAGTGCCACGCGGATGGGAACCTGATAGCCCAATGTTCTGTTGATGGAGCAATCGCCCGAAAGAATAGTCGGAATTACTTCTTCTTTCACTGTATCAATGGGCTGAGATGTAGGTATTTTAGCATTACGGGCAGCGAACCAGGCATCGGTGGGGATTTTCAGACTGGTTCCACGGCTTAAATTATTAAAATCGACTTTAGGATTTAATAATTTAATGGTTTCCATATCAACATGATACTCCCGGGAAATGCCGTAGAGTGTTTCTTTGCGTTTAACCTTATGTGTTAAAAACATCCGACTTTCACTAACCTGAGGTTTTGCTTGAGATTCCTGCGAACGGGGAACTTTAATCAGGTAGCCAACCTTCAAATCGTCTTGCGACATGCCGGGATTGGCGTTACGAAGTTTATCAATATCAACCTGATACTGGCGGCTAATAGAAAAAAATGTTTGTCCGGGTTGAATGGTATGATAGAGATAATCTTCGCCCTCGATTGCTCTTTGTGAGCCAGTGGTATTAATCTTAACAATGCTTTCGGCTGCAACTGCTGATTTTGGAATGCGAACAACACTGCCAATGGCTAATATTCCATCACGCAAAGCCGGATTTGCTTTTACAATTTCCTCAACAGAAGTATTGTATTCACGGGCAATGCCAAACAGAGTTTCTTTGGGAGCAACAGTATGATAAATGTATGACCCTGCCTCAGGGTCCTGAATGCTTGTTCTAACGCCCTCGTTGGCAGTAGTAACCGGAATTTTGAGTATGGCACCTTCAATCAAACCTTCTCTTGTTCCAATATTATTCTCATAAACAGTTTCGATGGGAATATTATACTTTCGTGCAATGGAAAAAGCTGTTTGACCTTTTTCCACAGTATGATACATGTAGGTTGCTGACCTGCTGAGTTCTTGCGCATTGCTGTTTCGTCCCTTTATTATGGGGATTCGGAGAATTTGTCCAATTTTCAGGTTTTCGGTTATATCATCGTTAGCATCAAGAATTTCCTGTTGCGATACGCCATAATTAACGCTAATGCGATAAAGCCCTTCACCGCGTTGAACCACATGAAGATAGTACTCTTTACCACCCAGAATTATTTTCTGAGCAGGCGCTAAATGCTGAGAAGCCTCCTGAGAAAAGACCCAACAGGTATTCCATTGAAAAATAAAAAATACAATCAATAAAAATCTGGATACTGACATATAAATCGTTATTTAAAATCTAATTATTGGCATCAGAACCGTCCTGTCAAAAGGTTGGTTGTTAAAATGGTACCAAAACAAACAAAGTACCAAAGATATAATTTTATCGTCAGAACTTAATTTTTTATCGGAATTTAAACAAATGAAACGAGCCATGAGAGCGATTTCTCACAAAAGCGATACACTGAGCCCGGTCGAAGTGACTATTGTGGTGAGTTCTCCCGATAAATCGGGACGGGCTTTGTGGCTTCTGAAAAACAAATTATAGACACTTGAAAGGGCCATACACCATTCAAATAACCAAGCATGAAGAAGAATCTAAGAAAACCTTCAGGTATTGATAATTTGAAAATATATAGTTAACAAATGCTGAGTATCTAAACATTATTGTTGGAGAATTTTTTGCAGTCAATCAATTGATGAATAGACCTTTTATTATAGTATAAAATCATCAAATTGTAAAACTTCAGGTGGTTTAATTTCAGAAGTTGACAATTCAGACCTATACATTTAAATATCAGCTTTTTAATTGAGTCTCGATTTCGCGAATCTGATTTTTAAAATCACGGTCGGTTTCCATTAAGTTTAGAATTGTTTTACAAGCATGAAGAACTGTTGCATGGTCCTTTTTTCCAATTTTAGAACCTATTACCGACAATGATGAATTGGTAAGATTTTTAGAGAAATACATAGCAATCTGACGAGCCTGTACAATCTCACGTTTGCGGGTCTTCGACTGCAACGAATCAATTTCAAGACCATAGTAGTTACATACAGTTTTCTGAATAAAATCGACCGATAATTCGCGCTGAGATTTACGCACCAGTTTATCAACAACATTACGGGCTGTTTCGAGGGTTATTTCGGCCCGGTTAAGAGTTGACATTGCTAGCAACATAATCAAGGCCCCTTCGAGTTCACGTACGTTTTGATTGATATGAGATGCTATATAATGAACAACATCGTTGCCCACACTCATCCCATCTTTATAGATTTTATGCTTCAGAATATCAACACGTGTATTAAAATCGGGAGATTTTAAATCGGCTGGTAATCCCCACTTAAAACGCGAAAGCAGTCTTTCTTCCATACCCTGCAAATCGGCAGGTGCCTGATCGGATGTCAGAATGAGCTGTTTGCCAGTTTGCTGCAAATGATTGAAAATGTGGAAAAAGGTATTCTGGGTACCGGTTTTTCCTGCAAATTCCTGAATATCATCCAAAATCAACACATCAATCATCTGGTAAAAATTCAGAAAATCGTTCTGGGTGTTGCACCTTACCGACTCGGTGTATTGTGTTTGAAATTTATTGGCACTAACGTACAAAACCGTTTTGTCAGGATAATTTCTTTTAACTTCTACTCCAATAGCCTGAGCCAGATGCGTTTTCCCAAGCCCTGAGTTGCCGTAAATAAAAAGGGGATTAAATGCCGTTTTTCCCGGATTTTTGGCCACAGCCTGACTGGCGGCGCGAGCCAACCGGTTGCAGTCTCCCTCAACAAAATTCTCGAATGTGTATTCAGGATTTAACTGAGGATCAATATCAAGCTTTTTAATACCCGGAATAACAAAAGGATTTTTGATAGAAGGATGATCATTACCTGAATGTGTTGGCGCAACTGCCCTATTTCTAAGGTCAGATTTATTACCTGTAGGAAACTTAACAGTGTAAGGGTTAGGATTGGGTGCATGCCCCTTATCCATAACAACGCTATACTCCAATTTGGCCGATGGGCCAATGAATTTACGTAAACTTTGACTTACAAGGCCTATATACTGTTCTTCAATAACTTCGTAAAAATATAAACTGGGTACCTGAATGGTTAACACCGAATCTTCAAGTTTCAATGGAACAATGGGTTCAAACCATGTTTCAAAAGAAGTTGAATCAATTGAAGTTTTAAAAACCTTTAAACAATTACTCCATACTTTTTGGTGATCCAGTATCATTTTCCTGTGCCTTCCTTTATATATTATGTTTATATGTTATTTTATCTCTTCTGACAAAATTTGTGAAAAAAAAAATAAAAAAAAAATAGAAAAGTGCTTGATTTAATCAAAAAACATTAGACACTTAGTTTTCAAAAACTTATAATTAACCTCAGTTAAATAATTAATAATCAACGTTTTGACAGCTTAAAAAAACTTTCGATCGATGCTTTCAACCTCTTGTATAAAAGCTCTTTGGTGTTCTCCTCCAAAAAAAATAATCCATTCGTCAAAAAACAAATTGGATATTTCTATTTAACACTATAATCAATTTTTAATATTTATTTTTCGAAGAGCTGATTTCAGCCTGATGGGCTTTCCATCTTTAAGGGCAATAATGTTGGCTTCGGGAAAAATGGGCAAAAGCCGATCGTTCAGTTTTAGTATTTCAGGATACGAGCGGGTTTCTCCAACAGTATATACATAGCTTTTTCCGTTATAGTCTTCAAAAACTACTTTATCGTCTAAAACAATTGAATTTCTTATTTCGAGGGGAGTATTTGACTGAGCTACTTTAACTTTAAATATTATGCCCTTCTCTTCGGCTAAAGATTCGTTGGTATTAACATAGATTCTACGGCCAAAATTAACAGCTGAAAAATGGAGGTAGCGCTCCGGATTATGACGAATATCGGCCAGCAGGCGATCTAAATTGGCTGTTGCATCCTGCATATTCAAATAGAGGCTTTGGTCGCTTAACAACATTCCTAACGAGCCGTCACCTTTGGTAGCCTTATCAATTAAACCGTTAAGAACAATTAAGGTAGAGTCGGCCGATGACATTAAGCCAGCAATATCGGATTGATTCAATTGAACAGCAAAACCGGCCAGATTAGCTGTGATAATATCCAGATTGGCCCTTTGCATTTGAAGCGCGTTGGTAAAGGCTTCCATGTTGCTTAGGCTCATTCCTATACTTCCATTATCGTCAAGAGCATGGTTTAATTTTTCAGATATGAGCGCCACATTGGCCATTGTAAGGTGAAGGCTTTTAATGGAGTATTCCAGATTTTTTCGGTTCTCGACTGAGAAAACACTACCAATATCGGTTAATACCGAGTCGAGTTTAACAATGAGCCGTTCAGTTTTTTCTTTCAGTGGCAAAACTTCCATGCTAACCTGATCAACCAAATCGCCCATTACCGATGTACGTAAAGTATCGCCAGGGTTTAATAATCGTGTTCCGGGAGCCTCAATTAACTGAACACCTTTTGAACCCATGAGGTCGAGGCTGTAAATTTGAGCCACGGTATTTTCATTTAATTTAACGGGTTCGTTTATAAAAAAGGTAATCAAAAATAAACCTTGCTGGGTGGGGTGCATCTTAATTTCACGAACCGAACCAACTTTAAAGCCTTTATAATAAATTGGACTACCCTGATTTAAACCATCAACACGGCTATAAACGCCATAATAGGTATCGCCCGACAAAAAAATATTGGTACCTTTTAAAAAGTTCATGCCCCAAATTAAAACCACCAGTGACACCAAAACTAGAAATCCTATTTTAAATTCTCTTCTGATTTTCATGAAGATAATATTTTAATAACAAATAAATTGATTAGAGTAATTTATAACGTTTTAATAAGCCCAAATCTACTCAGGTTCAGGTCATCCTAATGCCACAATGTTTAAATGGCAAAAGTTGAAAATAAAACCAAAGATATAAGAAATTAAAGAATGTCAGAAATTAAAAAAATGGCACAATTTCGTATAGTGTTATCTGACTGAAGAAACAGGAACCTTTGTTCCATTTTTGAAAGCAATAATAAAACTATCGGGCACTTTTTTTCGGACTTCTTTTAATAGTTCGGCTATTTCGTCGTAACTATTGGTTAGCCCGGTGGTGTATTTAAATAAATTCCCCTCCTGATACATCCAAACATCCTTAAATAGTGAATATGGCCCGGTATTTTCCCTGATTCTTTGTCCGGAGGATGCAACCTGAATTCTGAATTCAACAATATCTTTGTTCTGAACAGGCTGATTCTGGTTAACTGTTGCCGGTGCTGAGGCGGGCTCATTCATAACAACCATAACCGGCGGCTCAGGTTGAGACGTTGGTTTAACAAAACCATTGCGAGCTTCAAAACGGTTTTTATAATCCCTAATAGCTCTAAAAATGGCAGAAGCAAGGTATGTTTGACCCTCTTCAGATGCCATAAAAATTTCTTCGTTTCTGTTACTTAAAAAACCAACTTCAACCAGAATCCCCGGCATAGCAATTTTTCTAAGCACCAAAAAACCAGCCTGTTTAACGCCTCTATTATGACGACCAGCTCTTCTTTCAAACTGATCCTGAACAAGCGAAGCCACCTCAATACTTTGATCGAGGTAAACGTTTTGCATCAACTCAAATATAATATACGATTCGGTTGAGTTAGGATCAAAACCCTCATATTTAGTGGTATAATCATCTTCCAAAACAATAACGGAGTTCTCCTTTTTGGCCACCTCAAGGTTTTCCTGCGAACGGTGCAAACCCAGCACAAAAGTTTCGGCTCCAAATATTTTAGGGTTACTAATGGAGTTGGCATGTATCGATACAAACAAGTCGGCTTTTGCACGGTTGGCAATTTCAGCACGCTCATCGAGCGGAACAAAAACATCGGTTGAACGAGTATAAACAATATTTACACCTGGCATTTCTTTTGTAATGTATTCGCCAACTTTAAGAGCTATTGGTAAAACAATGTCCTTTTCCTTTACCTGTTTGCCAACAGCCCCCGGGTCTTTACCACCATGACCGGCATCAATAACGATGGTTTTAAAACTTTGAGGCTTATTATTCTGGGCTTTAGTGGAAAAAAGAAATAAAAAGCTGAACAAAATAACCAGAATATTTACAGCATTATAGCTTGTAACCTGGTTATTTAACAGTTTTTGTATCATAATTATAAACAATTATCTGATGGAATACTTCAATAAAATACAATCAACTAAAATTCAATGTATAATCAGAAATCCCAAAAAAGACTTTTGGTTCCGGTTAAAAATGAATTCGGGTTAATATGCCTAAACACAAACCCTGCCAAAAATAATAAATATCTTCCTGTATGCCAGAATCAGTATTAAGTTTTATGCCCCATAAATGCCTATTGACCGAATTTTAGTTTATTTTTGTGGGCACGACAAAAAGAAATAACGCTTTGGTTACACAACAACATATCATCTTTAAATATCTGCAAAGCCGGTATTTATGGCTTTTATCGGCATTTATCACAGTGATATCATACACCGTTTCAGCTCAGGAGAGCAACCAGTTACGGGCACTTACTGATACTACATTAACTGATGTTAACCAGTTAATGGAGAATGACTCCAAAGCAGTAGTGCAAACAGACACTCTTCCCAGCCAGCAGGTTCGAACCAAAAAGAAAGCTCCTTTACTCGACTCGGAGGTAAAGTATAGTGCCAGAGACTCTACTCTTTTTAATTTAGGCAAAGTATTTCTGTATGGCGATGCCTCTGTGAGCTATCAGGATGTTTTGCTTACAGCTTATTACATAGAACTGGATTTGGACAGCAGTTTGGCCTATGCAGCAGGAACGCGCGATTCGTTAGGTGTAGAAATTGGCTTGCCTGTATTTAAAGATAAGAGTGGCGAATACACCATGCGCCGCATGAAATACAATTTTAAAACTGAGAAAGCCATTATTGAGCATGTGGTGACTACTCAGGGTGAAGGTTTTGTTGTGAGTGAGCTGGCTAAGAAAAATTCAGATAACACCTATTTTTTAAAAGACGGACGCTATACAACCTGCGACCATCACGACTGTCCACATTTTTATATTAATATGACCAAAGCTAAGGTCATTCCAGGTAAAAAAATTGTTACCGGTCCGGCTTATCTGGTTATTGAAGATGTTAAATTTTACCCGCTCATAATTCCCTTTGCTTTTGTACCCAGCACCAAATCATACAGTTCAGGGTTTTTAATGCCTTCCTATGGAGAAGAGAGCAATCGTGGTTTTTTTCTACGTGATGGCGGCTATTACTGGGCGGCCAATGATTATTTTGATTTGGCCTTAACCGGCGATATTTATGCCAACAGTTCGTGGGGATTAAATGCCAATTCGAGATACAAAGTTTTGTATAAATACAGCGGCAATTTTTCGGCTCGCAGAATCACCAATGTATTCAGTGAAAAGGATTTGCCCGATTACAGCAAATCGAATGATTTTTCGTTAACCTGGAGCCATAGTCAGGACGCCAAAGCCAGTCCCTATTCAACATTCTCGGCCAGTGTGAATTATTCTACCAGTTCGTTCGACAAAAACAATGTAGGTAGTATAATTAATCCGGAGGTGCTCGCTACTAACCAAAAGCGTTCGAGTATTAACTACTCCCGGCGATTCCCTGAAAAACCATTTACGCTGAGCGGATCGCTGCAACATTCACAAAACAGTCGCGATTCAACCATCGACTTGACCATTCCTGACCTTACATTTACAGTGAACCGGATTTTCCCTTTTAAGAGTAAAAACAAAATTGGTTCACAGGAGTCGTGGTACGAAAAAATCAGTTTAAGTTACACAGGTAACACCCGAAATTATATCCATTCTAAAGAGAGTGAGCTGATGGATGCCAGCTTAACCAAGGATTGGAAAAATGGCGTGAAGCATACCATTCCGGTATCCATGAACCTGAAAATGTTTAAGTACTTTACGCTTACTCCAAACTTTAACTATACCGAAAGATGGTACTTTAAATCTATTTCCAAAGAGTACGATGAGAATGCCAGAAGATTGGTAACAAAAGATACCACAGCCGGATTTCATAGGGTTTATGATTACAGTTTTGGTGTTGGAACCTCTACTAAACTTTATACCTTTTATAAACCAAGCCGGGCACTTTTTGGCGATAAAGTTGAAGCCATAAGGCATGTTATGACGCCATCGGTAAGTTTTTCGTACCGTCCCGATTTCGGAGATCCAAAGTATGGTTATTGGGACTGGGTTGAATATTACAATGCTGCCACTGATGAAATAAGAAGGGATTATTACTCTTATTACGATGAGGCGATATATGGAGTGCCCGGCCGTGGAGAATCAGGCTCATTGGGCATAAATCTGGGAAACACGCTGGAGATGAAAGTTAAAAGTGACCGCGATAGTACCGGGTTTAAAAAAATCAGCATTCTGGAATCGTTAAACTTTAGTACATCCTATAATTTTCTGGCCGATTCTCTTAAATGGTCGAGAATTTCGATGAGTGGGCGTACTAAGATTTTTGGTACCAGTATTAGTTTTGGTGCTACTTTCGACCCTTATGTGCTGGATACACTTCCCAAGGGTCAGGTAGTAAGAATGGACCGCTTTGAATGGACAGAGAACCGGAGAATTGCCCGTTTAGAAAATGCCAACCTTAGCTTTGGGTTTAACTTTGGTTCTGAAACATTTAAAAAGAAAAAAGAGGGCTCCGGCAACCAGGGGCAAACAGGAAACAACCCCAATACCGGGACAGAAGGCATACCCGGCTCCGAACCAACCGGACCTCCGCCTGCGATGACCATTGAAAAGGATGATGATGGCTATGTTAAATTTGATATTCCCTGGAGTATTTCGGTTAATTACAGTATGCGAATTATACAGGATTTCTCGGCTTTTAATAAAGAAAAAATGGCCTATCCCTACAAATTTTCAGCAGATGTGAATTTATCGGGCAGGGTATCATTAACACCTAAGTGGGATTTAAACATGTCGTCGGGTTATAATTTCGACAGGAAAGAAATCTCGCATACCAACCTAAGAATATCGCGAAATTTACATTGCTGGAGCATGAATTTTAATTTGGTTCCAACCGGACGATATAAATCCTTTTTCTTTTCAATAGCTGTAAACAGTAGTATGCTACGCGATTTGAAATACGAAAAGCGAAGCAATCCGAGAGATAATCCTAATTGGTTTTAAATAAGGATTTATATGGGTAAAACCAATAAAAGAACTTTTTAAAAATGTAACAAGCATAATTCATTAATCGCAATTACTGATGAAAAAGATAATTCAAACCAGCAATGCACCTGCAGCAATCGGGCCTTACAGTCAGGCTGTTGAAGTTAATGGCACCCTTTATATTTCAGGGCAAATTCCCATCAATCCGGCTACAGGAACAATGGTTGAAGGTGGAATTACAGAACAAACCCGGCAAGTTTTGGAAAACATAGGTGCCATACTTAAAGCCGCAGGATATTCATTTTCAAATGTGGTTAAATCAACCTGTCTGCTTTCCGATATGGAGCATTTTAAAGCCATGAACGAAGTTTATAACGCCTACTATAATGAGAATCCTCCAGCCAGAGCTGCTTTTGCTGTTAAAGGTTTACCGCTTGGTGCGCTCATTGAAATAGAAACCATTGCTGTTAAATAATGGCTTTTTAACAGTGGCGCTGTTCTTTACTTTGAACGATCCAAATAAATTAGAATTCATCAGATAACACAACAACAATTAAAACCTTGAGGTTACATCAAAGTTATTGAGTTATCTGATGATTTTTAAAATCAAGAACTTTTAGGTTAATAATATCAGTAAGCATTAAGCAGGTAAAAATTCGAGGTAACCAACTTTAAACCCACCTTTAGGGAAGAGAAGTTTTATTTTTACATTCCCTTCCATGCTTATTGTTCCAAGCAATACGGTTTGCCAGTTTATTCCGTTCAGATTTAAAACAACATTTTCCAAAACAGGAACTTCATTAACCATCAAGGTTATCTGTTCACTCATATTTTGTGATGCAACACGCATGAAAACACGGTATTGTTGTACTTCAGATTGGGGCTCAGCAGTGTACTGAATCCACTCACCGGGCTCAATCTCAAAAATACTGTATCCGTTGGTATGTTCAGGGAAATCATTGCATTTTTCAATGTCCACACCATCGTTCCGGTATTGATAGCCTTTGTTGCCTGCAGTTTGTCCCGGACGGCCAGTACGTTCGCTGTCAACATCAAAATAAGCCTGGTTCAAATAACCTAAGTCGAAATCTGTAGCATAAATCCGGCCCGGAAGATTGTGTTTTTTATACGGTAAAGTACCTGACTCTGATACCTGCCGAAACATGGCATCAATCACATCCGGGTTAAATCGATTATTCTCAATTTTTAAGTTGTCGGCAATTTCAAATAATACCTTTTCTGCCAATTCTGTATCAGGCCTATCTCCCCTGCCATGCCAGTAATTGAGCAGAAGATCATACTCCTGTGGTGCAGGTATGGTTAAAGGGCAAACCACATTTCGTATTTTCTTCAATGGCCACCATGCCCAGCCAATGTTGTGCTGCTCCATTAAACGAATGCAATCGGTAAACCATTTATTAGTATTTTCGCCCGATTCGCCTAACCACACCGGCATGTTATATTTTTCGCGTAACTCAAGAATAAAAGAAATGTCCTGAGATTCATTGGGGTTCCAGTATTTATGAAAACTCAAAACCATGTTATCATCCCATGGTCCAGGAAATCCTTTGTAGTTATTTCCCCATCCGTTTCCTCCCAAAAAAATAATGTGGTTTTTATCAACCTCCCTGATAGCCAGTGTTATTTCCTTATACAAATCCCAAATTGGTTGGTTCAGAGTATCTTCACGGCCATGCTGATCCTTTCCTTCGAATGACCAGTTTGGTTCATTAATTAAATCATAACCACCAATAAACGATTCATTGGCATAGCGCTCAGCTATTTTACGCCATAAAGCAACGGTCTTCTTTTTATTGAGTTCACTCTCCCACAAAGATGGTTTGGTAGCATCATAATCAGAAATGTTTGCATCATTGCCTTGCCCACCAGGAGCGGCGTGTAAATCTAAAATTAAATACATTTGATTAGCCTTGCACCAGCTCAACAAGGAATCAACCAAATCAAAACCTTTGCTAATCCAGGTATTTTCGCCTTCAACGGGCTCCTCTTCAATGGGTAAAGTAAAAAGATTATAATGCATGGGTAAGCGAATGCTATTAAATCCCCACGAAGCCATTGAATCAACATCCGTTTTGGTGGTATGGTTTTGCAACCAAAGACTGTAGAATGCATCGCACTTTTCTTCACCAATTAGCTCGGTGATGCGGGCCTTAATTTTGTGTTGCATGCCCTGGTCTCTAATTTGAAGCATATATCCCTCCTGTAACATCCATCCGCCCAGTCCCATTCCACGAAGGATTATATTCTCACCCTGAGCATTAACCATTGCCTTTTCGTGTGCTTTTAAAAAGCCCGGAGTTTCATCTTGTTTAACCTTACAAGATAATACCAATAATAAAACGATTACAGAAAGATACCTCATTATAATTAGTTTAATTAGAGATTAATACGCAATAAAAATAGACAAACCTTAAGGATTCACCAACAATGATGCATGTTGGAATCAAACGAAAATCAAACATATGTATCTGTAAAATAAACCCTTAAACAAACTGTTAAAGTGAAAAAAATGAGGTTAAAGTGAGGTTTTAACGAACAGTAAGAAAATTATCAAAACAAAAACGCCCCGAAATCCGGGGCGTTTAAGCTGTTTGTTTGAAAAACGTAATATGTTTGTATAGATAATTTATTATTCGGGAACCACTTCAAATTCAATGGCTACCTTAACATCGCGATGCAGTTTAATATTGGCAGTATAGGTACCAACTTCTTTAACCTGATCATCTTTAATGGTAATGTTTCTGCGTTCGATGGCGAATCCTTCTTTTTCGAGGGCTTCAGCAATCTGAATATTATTAACCGAACCAAAAATCTTACCGGTTGAACTTGTTTTGGCGCCAATGGTAATTTTCTTACCTTCGAGTTTAGCAGCTAAAGCAACAGCTTCCTGACGGATTTTCTCTTCCTTATGTGCTCTCTGACGCTGGTTTTCGGCGTTAACCTTACGGGCCGATTCAGTTGCAAGAACGGCCAGCCCTTGTGGAATCAAAAAATTTCTTCCATAACCCGGCTTAACCTTTACAATATCGTTTTTATGGCCAAGGTTAGCCACGTCTTCTTTTAAGATTACTTCAATCATGGTCTGTTCCTCCTTAAATTATTTCATCAAATCGGTTACATAAGGCAATAAAGCCAGGTGACGGGCTCTTTTAACTGCCTGAGCTACTTTACGCTGATACTTCAAAGAGGTACCTGTTAAACGTCGTGGAAGAATTTTACCTTGCTCGTTAAGGAACTTTTTCAAAAATTCGGGATCTTTATAATCCACGTATTTGATTTTGTTCTTCTTAAAGCGGCAATACTTTTTCTTTTTTATCTCAACCGATGGAGGAGTAAGATATCTGATTTCGCTTTGATTCTGTGCCATGGCTTATTTCTCCTTTACTTCTTTTTTGTTACCACTTCTTCTTTTTTCGCTGTACTGAGCTGCATATTTGTCCAGTTTAAATGTTAAAAACCGGATAACACGCTCATCACGACGATAATTCACTTCCAGCTTTTCTACAAAAGTAGGGTCGGCTTTGAACTCAATCAGGCTGTAAAAACCTGTCGATTTCTTCTGGATAGGGTAAGCCAGCTTTTTAAGGCCCCAATTCTCTTCATTGAGAATTTCGCCTCCATTCTCCAGGATTAATCCCCTGAATTTTTCTACCGCTTCCTTCATCTGAACATCAGACAAAACGGGAGTTAAAATGAAAACGGTTTCATACTGATTTAACATACACTAATAATTAAAAATGTTAAAAATATTTTGAGCGGCAAAAGTAGTTATTATTATTTATAAAACCAATAGCCGAGTCTAATTGATTGATTTCAGGAATAGCATTATCCGTTGTGCTCTCCAAAATAACGCATAAACTGAACTCTTTCAAAAAGTTCAGGATTTGCCGGTATAGCCTGTTTGCCAAGTTGGTGTATGTCATCAATGGAATTTAAACATTTTTTATCCATCCATTTCTCCAAACCATACAACATATCCCGAATATATCCAGGCCCATTTTTGTATAGTACTGACGCGACCTGCACTCCGGCAGCTCCTGCCAGCAGCATCTTAATCATGCTTTCAGGATTATGAATTCCGGTAGATGCCATTAAATCGGTTTTCAATTTACCCGATAGAAGTGAAATCCACCTTAGCGGTAAAACATAATCGCCGGTATTGGAATAAACTGCTCCAGATGTTACCCTGATATTATCAATATCAATATCGGGATTATAAAATCGGTTAAAGAAAACAAGTCCTTTAGCGCCAGCATCTTCGAGTCGTTGAGCAATATTGCCAAGATTGGTGAAATAGGGCGAAAGTTTTACTGATACCGGAATGGAAACATGAGCAATTACTTTTTCAACAATTCGCAAATAAACAGCATCAATGGCATCAGCAGCTTCGCTGGTTTGCTGCGGCATTTTAAAAATGTTTAATTCGAGCGCATCGGCTCCGGCTTCCTGCAGCTTTTGAGCATAGGAAAACCATTCGCCTACCGACCTGCAATTAATACTGGCTATAACAGGAATATCGGTTGTTTCCTTTATTTTGCCAATAAGTCCAGCGGTTTTTGTAAGCACATCATTCTTTAGTTGATAGTCGTAATAATCAAAAAACTCCAGATTATTCTCCTGATAGCCCAACTCTTTTTTGAGAGTTTCCTGAAATTCAAGCTGAATTTCCTCTTCAAAAATGGATTTGAGCACCACTGCCCCGGCACCGTTATTGGCCAGTTTTATAATGGATTCAACGCTGCCGGTTAATCCGCAGCTACCAACTATCAATGGATTTTTAAGTTGAATACCTAAGTATTTTGTAGATAGATTAGCCATAATGGATACAATTTAAGCCTGGTTATTACTTAAATAATCGTGCATGGACGCTGCTGCTTTTCTGCCATCGCCCATGGCAAGGATAACTGTTGCGCCTCCCCTGACAATATCACCACCGGCAAAAAGGTCGGGAATAGAAGTTTGCAAAGTATCGGGATTAACTTCCAGAGTTCCCCACCGGCTCACCTTTAAATCAGGCAACGACTGCGGAATGAGCGGGTTTGGAGATACACCAACACTTACAACAACAGTATCAACATCAATGAGATATTCAGATCCTTCCAAAGGTACCGGCGAGCGCCGGCCACTGCTGTCGGGTTCTCCCAGAACCATTTTCTGAACCCGCATTTGCTTAACTCTTCCGGTGGAATCACCAATATATTCACCAGGCTTACAGAGCGATAAAAACCCAACACCTTCTTCCATGTCATGCTTAACTTCTTCAACCCGTGCAGGCATCTCCTCCAGCGAACGACGATAAATAATCATGGCTTTTTCGGCTCCAAGACGTAACGCGGTACGAACCGAATCCATGGCAGTATTTCCACCGCCAATTACTGCTACATTTTTACCGCTTACAACAGGCGTATCCATTCCTTTTTGAGAGGCACCCATCAAGTTAACCCGGGTCAGGTATTCATTGGAACTTAAAATTCCAACCAGATTTTCGCCGGGGATACTCATAAAACGGGGTAAACCAGCTCCACTGCCCACAAAAAATCCTTTAAAGCCTTCATCGCGCAAATCGTTGATGGTGGCTGTTTTACCAACAATAAAGTTATTTTCGAATTCAACCCCCATTTTTTGAAGGCTTTCAATTTCAACATCCACAATGCGGTTGGGAAGACGAAACTCGGGAATACCATATTTCAATACACCGCCAATTTCGTGCAGTGCTTCAAAAACATGTACTTTATATCCAAACTTGGCCATATCGCCCGCGAAAGCCAATCCAGCAGGACCAGAGCCAATAACAGCTACCTTTACACCGTTGTTTTGCGCCACCTCAGGAATGGATATTTGTCCGCTTTGTTGTTCAAAATCGGCAGCAAACCGCTCAAGATATCCAATTGCCACCGGTTCTTTTTTTAGCTTGAGCTGATAAAAACAACTGGCCTCACATTGTTTTTCCTGAGGGCACACCCTACCACAAACGGCAGGTAAAGTGCTTGTTTCTTTCAGCACTTTAGCCGATTCAAGAAATTCGCCTCTTTCGATGTTTTTAATAAACTTAGGAATATTAATCTCAACCGGACAACCGCTGATACAAGTAGGGTCGGGACAATCGAGACACCGGGAAGCTTCCAGAACAGCCTGTTCGGTAGTTAATCCGGAGTTCACCTCCACGTATGATCGCCGTCTTTCCATGGCAGGAGCTTCGGGCATATGTACACGGGGAATATCGGTGCGTTCCTTATTTTTCTTTGATTTACGTATTTCATCACGCCAGGCAGCATCACGCTCCTGTTTTAGTTTTTCTATATTCGTTGCCATAATTTACTTTTTTTTCGAAGCGCAAAGATATTCCTCCTCCGCTTGTTTTTCGAGTTCCTTATAACCGCCTAAACGCAGAAGCATTTCGTCAAAATCGACCTGATGGGCATCAAATTCAGGCCCATCTACACAAACAAATCTGGTTTTTCCGCCCACTGTAACACGGCAGGCACCGCACATACCAGTGCCATCAACCATAATGGTATTGAGGCTGGCAATGGAAGGAATGTTGTGTTTTTTGGTTGTGAGCGATGCAAATTTCATCATGATGGCGGGACCAATAATTACCGCTTCATCAATTTTTTCGCGGGCTATAACCATTTCCATACCCTCAGTAATTAACCCTTTAGTACCATAAGAACCGTCGTCGGTCATTACAATTACCTCATCAGAAAAAGCTCTTATTTGGTCTTCAAGGATAATTAAATCCTTGTTGCGGGCAGCAATTACAGAAACAACCCTGTTTCCGGCAATTTTCATAGCTTCAACAATGGGCAAAAGCGGCGCCACCCCAACGCCTCCACCGCAGGCCAGAACGGTCCCAACGTTTTTTACATGAGTAGCCTGTCCCAATGGTCCAACCAAATCGGTAATGTAATCGCCGGGCTCAAGTTCGGCCAATTTACGTGAGGTAACGCCAACTTTTTGAACCACTAAAGTGATAGTACCTTTTTGAATATTGGCCGATGAAATGGTTAAAGGAATACGTTCACCTTTATCCCCCACCCTAACCATTACAAAATGACCGGCTTTCCGGGCTTTGGCTATACGTGGTGCTTCAATTTCGATACACACCACATTTTCTGAAAAGAAACTTTTACTTACTACTTTGTTCATTATGTTACTTTTTCAACGAATGGCACTAATTTATAATGATTAACAATGTTTACAAATAACAGTTATCAGGATATTAAGAAACTGATTAAATTTAGATATAAGATATTTAGAAGCGCAGCTACGCGTAGTCCCGAGAATCGGGATAAGATGGATAGAGAAGATTTGTAAGTTTTTATAGATGTCTTAGCATCTTTCCAGACTTATCTATCCGTCTAATAATCTTATCCCGAT
>CAZFTD010000020.1:0-30414 GCA_964521525.1 uncultured Marinilabiliaceae bacterium
GCACCAGCCCTGCTGCTTTCCAAAAGAAAAGCATTGCCATAATCGAAGAAATACATTCCTTGTGCAGTTAGAGCGTTAATGGCTTTTACCTGTCGGCGAAGAGACTCCTGAACAGCCTCTTTGAATTTTTCAGGGTTACTGGTCATTAAATCGTTGGCCTCGTTAAAAGTTAAGCCAGCCGGATAATAGCCTCCCGACCAGGGATTATGCAGTGATGTTTGGTCAGAACCAATATCCACATGTATATTATTCTCAACCAGATACTCCCACAAATCAACTATATTGCCATGAAATGCGAACGAACGGGGCTCATGATTCTTTCTGGCACTGTTTACAGCTGCAATTAAGTCGATGGTATTACTGAAAATTTCATCTACCCAACCTTGCGCGAAGCGCTTTTCAATGGCTTTTAAATTAACCTCTGCCACAATGCTGATGCATCCGGCTATGCGGGCTGCCTTTGGTTGAGCTCCTGACATACCGCCAAGTCCCGATGAAACAAACAGTTTCATGGTGTTGTTGTTTTCTGACTTTCGTAAAGCATTCAACAATGTAATGGTGGTACCATGCACAATTCCCTGGGGACCAATGTACATAAAAGAACCGGCCGTCATTTGTCCGTATTGCGAAACCCCTAAAGCATTAAAACGATCCCAGTCGCTTGGTTTTGAATAATTTGGAATAACCATGCCATTGGTAACAACCACTCTTGGAGCATCGGGGTGAGAAGGAAACAACCCCATTGGATGTCCTGAATAAAGAACGAGGGTTTGATTGTCCGTCATTGTGGCCAGATATTGCATGGTTAGCCTGAATTGTGCCCAGTTTTGAAAGACCGCACCATTGCCGCCGTAAGTTATAAGTTCGTAAGGATGCTGGGCAACTGCATTGTCGAGATTGTTTAAAATCATCATCATAATAGCAGCAGCCGGCCTCGATTGGTATGGAAAATCATCGATATGACGTGCATGAATTGGATAATCTGGCTTATATCGGTACATGTAAATTCGCCCGTAAGTAATCAGCTCATTGTAAAATTCAGGAGCCAGAACCTGATGCAAATGGGCAGGAAAATATCTTAAGGCGTTTTGAATGGCTAATTTTTGTTCGGTCTTAGTTAATGGCATGTTCCGTTTTGGAGCGTGGCTTACATCGGTGGGGATGGGTTTTTGAGGTGGTAAAATATCGGGTATCCCTTCCAGAATTGCAGTTTTAAAAGAATCAATAGCCATAACAATACATCTTTTGGGTGAAATTTAAAATTTATTCGGTTTCACTACTATCCGGTAAAAAGTTGTTTTGTCCCTAACGGGACAATAAATCAATCCTCAATTAAGTGTTTTACCGATTTTTAGTCCCTAACGGGACTGTGCCGTCAGGTACAGAATATCGGTAAAGATGAATCGACCCTAATTTTCAGTGTTCTGTAGGGACACCACAATTAGTCGGCATTATAGCATCTTATCCAAAAATTTATCGGACAGTAGTGATTCTGTTTCTAAAAATATGGGTTTCAGAACAATTATGCCATGATAATTGGCACCTTTTAAAGGTTTCAAAATGGCCGAAAACAAAAAAGGCCCTCGATTGAGGACCTTTTGTTTCTCGGAAGTTATAGTGTAATACAATATAACTAAGCCAGCTTCACGTTAACGGCATTTAAACCTTTTCTACCCTCTTTAAGTTCGAAGGTTACTGCATCGTTTTCACGAATTTTGTCAACAAGACCAGTTACGTGTACAAAGTACTCTTCACCTGATTCTTCATCTTTAATGAAACCGAAACCTTTGGTTTCATTAAAAAATTTTACGATTCCTTTATTCATAATGTGTAATTAATTTGTGCCAAAGATAAAATTATTTTTTAAAAACAATATATTTTTTTTTGAATATCTGAATTTTATAGAATATGTATCGAACAACTAATCATTGAATTTATGAGTTCCCCTGTTCTCTTCTCCTTCGGCATAAGAGTATATTTCACGAAGAATAGGTGCATATTTTTTATATAGTACCCTACGACGAAGCTTCAGTGTTGGCGACAACTCGCCGGTGGCTGCTGTCCATGCCTCATACACCAGTCTGAAACGTTTAATTTGCTCGTGCTTGCCCAGTTGCTTATTGTAATAGTCCACTTCTTTATTGTACTGTTTCATTACTTTTGGAAGTGTAATTAATTCCATATTATCCCTGAAATGGATTTTATGGTCGTTGGCCCACACATGCAGAAATTCAAAGTTGGGAAGTATCAAGGCACTTGCAAATTTCTCATTTTCGCCCACCACCATCACCTGTTCAATAAAGTTCGATTCTTTAAGCATATTCTCAATCACCTGTGGCGCAATGTATTTCCCGCTCGATGTTTTAAACATCTCTTTTTTACGATCGGTAATTTTCAGAAATTTGCCACGTTCAAGTGTTCCAATATCACCGGTATGAAACCAACCATTACTATCAATAACTTCAGATGTTGTTTTCGGATCTTTATAATACCCTTTCATAATGTTTGGGCCCTTTGCCAGAATTTCACCATCCTCATCAATCATAACTTCAACATTTTCGATAACCGGACCTACAGTTCCAATCAGCAAATTACCGGGTTGACTTAAATGGTTAACGGCAATAACCGGGGAGGTTTCTGTTAGTCCATATCCTTCGAGTAATGGCATGTCGGCAGCGAAGAACAAGCGGGCCAGCCTTGGTTGAAGGGCAGCACCACCTGAAACCACAAATTTCAGATTTCCACCAAAGGCTTTTTGCCATTTAGAGAAAACAAGTTTTCGAGCCAGCCATAGCCGTAATCCATACCAGAAATGGTGTTTGCCATCGTACCGGTATTTTTCACCCAGCTTAAGCGACTGAAAGAACACAAACCGCTTAAACCCTTTTAAATCGCCCCCTTTTGAAACTATCCGGTCGTAAATACGCTCAATAACCCGTGGTACAGTAGCAAAAGCACTGGCTTGAATTTCAACCATGTTTTGAGCAATAGTACCTAAGTTTTCGGCATAATATATACTGCACCCTTTATATTGAAAAAGATAATTCACCATCCGTTCGAAAACGTGGCAAACAGGCAAAAAGCTGAGTGTTCTGTCTTCGGGGGTTAAAGGAAACAAATTAGCACAGGCTTTTACATTGCTCATAAAATTGCGGTGAGTTAGCATAACGCCTTTAGGTAAACCGGTGGTGCCTGAAGTATAAATTATGGATACAACCTCATCGGGATTAATACCCGCACGAATTAGCTTGAGTTGTTCTTTGTAAACTACACGTGATTCTTCGCCCAAACGGTAAATATCACTCCAATTGGGAATACCTTCATAAAAATTGAAAGTATAAACCTCTTCTATATTATCGATTTGGTCAGCTATTGGTTTTAATCGTTCATAGAGGCTCATATCAGAAACAATGAGAATCCGGGCATCGGAATGCTCCAAAATGTGTCGGTACTCATCGTCGCCAATGGTTGGATAAATAGGCACATGAATAACCCCCGCCATTGACATTCCCATATCAACAAAATTCCACTCGGGGCGGTTGTTTGATACGGTTGCTATTTTATCCCCTTTCTTAAAACCTTTGGCCAACAGTCCATAACTAAACATTTTGGCGTTGCGGTTGTAATCTTCCGAACTGAATTTAACCCAATTCCCTTCGCGTTTGGCTGCCAAAACATCTGCTTTTTTATAGTTCTGCCTGATATTTTCAAGCAAATCAAATGTACGTTCAATTCTCATAATCAACCTTCTAACATTATTTTTTTTGAGTCGAAAACTTTTAAAGGTATAAAAAAGCCTCAAAAAAAACATGCAATTGTTAATTTGGTTTAAAATAAAGTCGCATTTTAGTAACTTCTAAACTCTATTATTCATATAACCTTATTAGAAGCTGATAAAAATTATTCTTAAACGAAAGACTTTTAGACTATAGACACAACTTTAGCAGTTTTATAATCAATCGTCCCTTTTTCGGTTATTCATTTTTATCTGTTATAGGTACCTGATGTATAAGCTTCTAAAAAGCTTTAAAAACATGAGCCTAAATAATTAATACAGTTATAATAATAACGAATTAACTGTTTCGAAAAATGACAAAAGTTTTTATGCGAAGGGCACTGGTAATTATTCTGTTGGCCAACTCGTGTTATTATGTTTTTTCGCAAGAGGTAGCCCTTGTTTTCTTTGGTGATATAATGGGCCATTCGCCACAAATCAACAGTGCTAGAAGTGAAGATGGCAGCACCTATGATTACAGAGCGTGTTTTCATTTTATAGAACCTTACTTTAGGGCTGCAGAAATATCGGCTGGCAATTTGGAGGTAACCCTTGCGGGGCCTCCTTACACAGGTTATCCAACCTTTAGCTCACCCGATGCCCTGGCTTATGCTCTTAAAGATGCCGGGGTAAATATTTTGGTTACAGCCAATAACCATTCGGCCGACCGAAGAAAGGCAGGGCTGGAACGAACCATGAAGGTTTTGGATGACCTTTTTTTTCTCAGAACCGATACCTTTAAAGACAGTACTGACAAACAAAACCATCATCCTTTACTGATTTCTGTGTATGGTATTCGTCTGGCTTTGCTCAACTATACCTATGGCACCAACGACATTCCGGTTACACAGCCCAACATTGTAAACCTTATTGACAGGAACAATATGAGCCGGGATATTGAGGAGTCCAAAAGCCATCAACCTGATAAAATCATTGTTTTTATTCACTGGGGAAACGAATACCAAACAACCCCCAATAAAGACCAGACTGATTTGGCGCAATTCCTTTTCGATGAAGGCGTAGATATTATTATTGGCAGTCATCCTCACGTTATTCAGCCAATGCATCATTATAAAATGAGTGGTGAGAAAGAAAAGCTGGTGGTGTACTCGCTGGGAAATTTTATTTCGAATCAGAGAAAACCACTTACCGATGGCGGTGTTATGGTTCGGTTGGTGCTGTCAAAAAATGAAAATGAAACAAAAATAAGTAAAGCTGAGCACCTTTTAACCTGGGTACATACCCCAATTGTTGATGGTCGAAAAAAATATTACGTATTACCGGCATCGGTTTATCAAAAATCAGGTGTACCCGATTCAGTTCCCAAAGGATACGAAGGTATGTATCAATACCTTAAACTAGCACGTGAAGTAATGCAAAAAAACACCGAAATACCTGAATCATTTGAAGAATGGCCTTTGCGTTAGTTTTTCTTATGGGTTACAATTATTTCCTTAATCTTTGATATAATTCCCGAAGGGTTAAAAGGTTTTCTTATATACCCATTGCTTCCTGCCTTCATGGCTTTATGTTCATCGGCTTTATGAGCAAAGGCTGAAATCACAACAATGGTAACATCGCTGTTAATGGCTCTTATTTTACTAATAGCCTCAAAACCATCCAGTCCGGGCATTTTCAGATCCATTAAAACCAAGGAAATATCAGTATTAACCTCCATGGCCTTTATGGCTTCAAGGCCATTGTGGGCTCTGATAATTTTCTCATGAGTGACTGTTCTCAAAATACTATAAAGCAACTGATAGTTGACCTCATCATCTTCGGCTATAAGTATAGAGCCTATAAACAAATGATCGTCTGTATCAAATTTTTCAGAATAATGATTTTCATCATCAGCATTTTGGACTATTAGAGCAACTGGCAGATTAACCCTGAACACTGAACCCTTTCCCTTTTCCGACTCCAGCAGAATGGTTCCTTGCATCAGCTCAACGAGCCCTTTGGTAATGGCTAGCCCAAGCCCACTCCCTTCATGCTCTCTGGTTAAAGTGATATTTTCCTGGTTAAACCGCCCAAAAACAAACTCCTGATGCTCTTTGGCAATGCCAATACCTGTATCGGAAACATAATATTCAATTCTGTCGTTATGAAGACTTCCTCCAAGTTCCACATGCCCTTCACGGGTAAATTTAAGCGCATTATCCAGCAAATTATTGAGCACCTGATAAACTTTTTGCTCGTCACCAAAAACCTTTAGCCCAGTTAACCCGGGTTGTAGATTTAATCGTAACTGAATTCCCTTGTTTTTAAAATTAGGAGCTTGCAGTAAAAGCAATTCTCTTAACAGCACCTCAGGTTCGTAATACTCTGCTTTTACATCGGTTTGTCCGGCATCAATTTTTGAAATATCAAGAATATCGTTAACGGTATTGAGTAGCCTGTTACAGCTGATATGCAAGGTTTTGGTATATTCTCTACGTTCGTTTTCAGTTAAATCCAAATCGGATAAAATATGAGCAAACCCAATGATACCATTAAGTGGCGTTCTGATTTCATGGCTCATATTGGCCAGGAAGGCAGACTTTAAGCGGTCACTTTCTTCGGCTTTAAGTCGGGCCTGATTCAATTCCTCGTTCATTTGAATCAGTTCTTCATTTATCTGTAAATATTCTTCGTTTTGAGCTTCAATGAGCTGATTCTTTTCCTGAAGTTCAATTTCCGCTTTTTTTCGTTCAGAGATATCTGTAATAGTCCCAACATAACCACGAATTATACCGTTAATTATTTCAGGAACGGCATAACCCATTACCCAAACAACCGACCCATCAGGTTTAAGAAAGCGATACTCGGCCGATGATTTTTCACCAATGGACGACTTCTCCTTCCAACCCTGAATTAAAACATGCTGATCGTCGGGATGCACAGCTTTCAGCCAATTATCATCCATTGCCTCATCCATTGACAAACCTGACAACTCAGTCCATTTTGGATTAACATAGGTAGTTTTGCCATGCTCATCAGTTCTGAAAATACCCACTGGAGAAATCAGAGCCAGAGTTTGAAACAATTGCTGACTCTTTTGCAAAAGGAATTCGGCCTCCCTACGCTCTGTAATATCCGTCATAGTTCCTATAGAGCCAATCACATTACCTTTAGCGTCTTTATAGGGAGCACCATTAACCAAAAACAGTAATTTACTTCCATCTTTTTTATTAAAGTACATCTCGTACTGTCCCTTTTTGTCTCTTACTCTTTCTTTATTGGCGTTAACAATAACAGCGCGGTCTTCGGGTGATATTAATTTTTGATATCCAATTTCTCCAACAATTTCTTCTTTTGAATAGCCAAGGACTTCGGTAAACCGCTGGTTTATATACAATACTCTGTCATCATTATCAACCAGCATAAAAACTTCGCTCATATTATCGAGCAAAATTCGATATCTCTCCTCGCTTAGGCGTAGAGCTTCTTCTGCCTTTTTCTTTTCATCAATATCGCGAACAATTGCCTGTATGAAGTATTCGTCTGCTATTTGAATTCTGGTAAGATTAACCTCTGCATAAAACTCAACACCATCCAAGGTGTGGTGTAACCATTCAAAATTTTGAGGTACCCCTGCCATGGCTGCCTTAAGATGTTTGGCTGCTTTTTCAGCCGATAATTCTCCGTCGGGCTGATATAATGGTGAAAACTTTAACGGAGAAAAACCAATAATATCCTGTTTATCACACCTGAAAATATCTTTGATTTTATTATTGCAATCAATAAAAACCGCTTCATTCATTGTGAAGACGGCATCACTTAAATTTTCGAATAGTGTGCGAAACTTCAATTCGTTTTCGATAAGGGTTTGTTCGGCCTTTTTTTGCCCGGTAATATTACGACCAATGCCTAAATACCCCATTACTTTTCCAGAAGCATCCTTAACTTCAGAGACAACCAAACTTACAATTATTTGGCTTCCATCTTTGCGTATATAAGTCCATTCCCTTGTATCAGTACCAAATGTGGCGGCCCGGGCAATCAGCACATCAAACCCACTGAATGTTTTTCCGGTATCATGCAATAATGTTTTACCTGCATTGGTAATTTCACTATCGAGATGAAAAACAAGTGGTGATTCTTTGCCGATAACCTCAGAAGCTGCATACCCTAACATTTTTTCGGCTCCTGTATTAAATACAATAATTGTACCCTGTGGGTTGGTTGCAATGATGGAGACCTCGGTGGCTGCATCAAGAATGCCTTGAAGTTGTAACCGGGTGGCGCGATACTGTTCTTCCTTTTCTTTTAATTCAGAAATATCAACTGTAATACCTCTTAGGCCAACGATATGACCATCCTTTTCAACAATGGAAGAATAAATAATTACAGGAAATCTGGTTCCGTCTTTTTTAATTGCTATATATTCTCTCCCTTTGCTTTCTAATCCTGAAAACAGTTCTTTTACATAATTGGCAGCCCGTTGGTGTTCCTCTGGCGCCAAAACAGAGAAAATATTAATTTTTTGGTTATCAAGTTCACTCAATTCATACCCAAAAGAGGTTGCCCCGGATGGATTGATATAAGTAAAAACACCTTTAGTATCCGTTTCCCATACTGCCTGCGGTAAGAACTCGATCATTAACCGAAACCGTTCCTCGCTTAATTGAAGGGCCTCTTCTATTTTACGTTTTTCAGTAATATCGTAACATATCCCTTCAATTAACTGAACGTCGCCTGAACTGTTCCGGATGAAACGTATATGATCTTCTATTAATATTTTTTGTCCATCTTTTGTTATGGCATGATAAATAAAAACGGTTCGATCATTATGGACAGCCATTTCAAGCATGGTTTCGCGATCAGACTCGTTTGCGAATACCTGTGTAGGAATATGAAGCGACATCACTTCTTTCTCGCTCTGATAGCCCAACATTTGAACAAAGGCAGAATTTACCTGAAGAAATCTTCCTTTGGGTGTTGAGAAATACCCCCCAATAGACATGGATTCAAAAAAAAGACGGTATCGATCGATGCCCATGCCCGAGTTATCTATTTCAGAGCTGATGACTTCTTTAGAACTAATAAAAGTGTTTTTCAAGGATTGATCTTTCAGTTTTGAGACTTCTAATCTGGCTTCATTCAGAAGCTGAATCAGTTCCTCCTTTGATAAATTATTCAGACCTTCTTCCATAAGTCTCTTTTATTAAATACACAAGGCCAGTCAAGCTAAAAAACTGAAAGGTACATTTTAAACGGTTAGCAATTCTGACAATAAAATTATCTAAAGATAATTAATGAAAGTAATCGAAATTCATATTTTGATTAAACAATTAAACTTTTTTATAACAATGACTTAGGCGTAGACAAAAAATCCCCGAAGTCTTTGCAACAAGATTCGGGGATTCCATATTATAAAATACATATCAGACTAACTTTTCTTTGGTAATCTGCATGGCCATTTTTAAGGCTGCTTCCAAACCGGAAGGTTTTTTACCGCCGGCAGTTGCAAAAAACGCCTGTCCACCGCCTCCACCCTGAATTTCTTTTGAAACCTGCTTAACAAGTTCCACAGCATTAATCTTTCCTTCTCCAGTTAAAGATTCGGAAACAATAATAGCAAGCTGGGCTTTTCCATGCGATTCACCACCAAGCAGAGCCACCATTTCACCATCAATATCAGACCTTAACTGAAATGCAAGATCTTTCAGGTTATCGACTAAAAATGGCTTAACCACTGCTTTAATCACTAAAACACCATTAACATTGGCAGCAGAATCAATCAGGCTTCGCTTTTCAATATTCATCATATTCTGCCTGAGTGCATCAAGTTGTTTGGAAAGCAAACTATTTTCCTGAAGTAAAGTTTCTATATTTTTACGAATATTCAATTGGTTTTTAAACATATTCCCCAGTTCGCGTAACAAATCTGACTGGCTATCAATCAACTCTTCGGCCTTTTCAGCTGTAACAGCTTCAATACGTCGAATGCCGGCAGCAATGGAAGCCTCGCTTAAAATGCGGAAAATCCCTATTTGTCCGGTGGCCATAACATGTGTTCCACCACAAAGCTCCACGGATTCACCAAAGCCAATGGTGCGTACAATATCGCCATATTTCTCGCCAAACAAAGCAACGGCACCCATTTCCTTAGCTTTTTGTATGGGCAACTCGCGATGCTCTTCCAGTAAATAGTTTTTCCTGATTTCCCGGTTCACTTTTTTCTCAATCAACCGAAGTTCTTCATCGGAAACCTTTTGGTAGTGAGCAAAATCGAAACGTAAATAGTCGGGGTGTACCAACGATCCTTTTTGCTCAACATGGTCGCCCAAAACCTCGCGTAGAGCTTTATGCAAAAGGTGCGTAGCCGTGTGATTATTGGCAGTCATCTGCCGTTTATTACCATCTACTACTGCCTTAAACCGGGCGGTTAAATTGTGTGGTAACTTTTCTGCAATATGTATAATCAGGTTATTTTCTCTTTTGGTATCAATAATGGCTACCCGCTCGCCATTGGCTTCGATATAACCGCTATCGCCAACCTGGCCTCCACTTTCGGCATAAAAAGGAGTGATGTTGAATACCAACTGGTATAATTCCTTGTTTTTTGACTTTACCTTTCTATACCGTACCAGATTAACATTGGCTTCAAGAAAATCGTAGCCTATAAACTCCTCTTTGTCGTCGGGAATAAGTTGAACCCAGTCGTCGGTTTCAACAGCGCTGGCATTTCTGGCACGCTGTTTCTGGGCTTCCATCTCCAATTCAAAAGCTTTGCGGTCAACCACCAAGCCCTTCTCCTTCAGAATCAGCTCGGTTAAATCCAACGGAAATCCAAAAGTATCGTACAGCTCAAATGCAATCTTACCATCCACCACCTTGTACTCTTGTTTGAGCGTTTCTTCAATAATGCGTTCGAGCATGGTAATTCCGGTTGACAAGGTACGCAAAAACGATTCTTCCTCTTCGGTAATCACTTTCCCAATTAAATCTTTCCGGGCTTGCAATTCCGGATAAGCAATTCCCATTGATTCGATTAAAGCAGGCAACAGGCGCGCCATAAAGGGCTGTTTTACCCCCAGAAAAGTATAAGCATATCGCACAGCCCGTCGTAAAATCCGTCGAATAACATATCCTGCTTTATTGTTCGATGGCAATTGCCCGTCGGTTATGGCAAAACTGATGGTACGTATATGGTCGGCAATAACGCGCATAGCCACATCTGAATCTCTTCCTGCTCCATATTTAACTCCGGTAATAGCAGAAATCTCTCTTATAATTGGCTGGAAAACATCGGTGTCGTAATTAGACCCTTTTTTCTGCATCACCCGGCAAAGCCTCTCGAAGCCCATGCCTGTATCGATATGCTTTTGCGGTAACAAAACCAGCGACCCATCAGCTTTGCGGTTATACTGAATAAAAACAAGATTCCAAATTTCAATAACTTCAGGATTATCTTTGTTCACCAGCTCTTGCCCTGGAATTCCATTCCGCTCGTCCTCGGCTCTAAGGTCGATGTGAATTTCGGAACAGGGGCCGCAAGGGCCAGTATCGCCCATTTCCCAAAAATTATCTTTTTTGTTGCCGTTTACTATTCTTTCTGCTGGCAAATGTTTTAACCATTGCTGATAGGCCTCTTCATCCTTTTCAATGCCATCATCAACATTTCCCTCAAAAACAGATGCATACAAGCGATTTTTGTCAATTTTCAACACATCAGTCAGGTATTCCCATGCCCAATCTATCGCCTCCTTCTTAAAATAATCACCAAACGACCAGTTTCCAAGCATTTCAAACATGGTATGGTGGTACGAGTCGTGACCTACTTCTTCCAAATCGTTGTGTTTGCCCGATACCCTCAAACACTTTTGCGAGTTGGCAATACGTGCAGATGTGATAGGGGCATTTCCCAGAAAAATATCCTTAAACTGGTTCATTCCGGCATTTGTAAACATCAGGGTAGGATCATCCTTAACCACCATTGGTGCCGAAGGAACAATTTTATGTTGTTTTGAAGCAAAAAAATCCAAAAAACTCTGTCGTACTTCTACTGCTTTCATCTGTTTATAATTTGATTTTTAATGATCACATAGCCCGCTCGCCATAATAGTCATTCTCATTTGTGAGAACTCTTTCTCATGGCTGGTTTCATTTGTAAATAATTTATCTGATGGCCTGACAGAACTCACATAATGAGTTTTGGATCCGCCGATTTTGAATTCATCCGTGATTGTTTTTAAAGAATCATGCTTGTTTAAGAATGTATGGTTTATAAAATGATTTAATAAGCCACAAAGAAATGCATCAGTCAAATAGCATTTTTCTCACTCAATTTTCATTAGCGAAAAGAAAAAAATATATTGAATAACTATAACAGATTGATACTTTATCAAAAATTACTATATTCACGTCAAAAAAAAAGAACTTTTTTTCTTTTTTCACGTATCAGTCAGTCAATTCACTTTTTTGTGGCTAAAAATTGGCTTACTTGATTTAAGCAATAAATCAAGCGCAAAAATAGATTAATCGTCTGATTTTTGCTTATTAATAGCAATTTTTTCTTGTTTAGTAGTAAAAATATTCAATTATGTCAAAAGTTAAATTCCGTTATAATCCCGAAACATTAAGCTACGACCGGGTTGAAACCGGATTTAAATATTATCTCTCCCGCATTTTATCTTATTTTCTTTCCAGTGCTGTTATGGGTGTATTCTTTTTTCTGGGTTACATCTATTTGCTGGATAGTCCAAGGGAAATTCGTCTTGAGCGGGAAAATTCCAGATTGATTTCACAATATGAAATCATGGCAAAGAAATTGGACCAGGTGCAACTGGTACTGGACGATATTCAACAGCGCGATGAAAATGTTTACCGGGTAATTTATCAGGCCGATTCAATACCCAATTCAATACGTCGGGCCGGGTTTGGTGGTGTTAACCGTTACAGTTACCTTGAAGATATGGACAATGCCAGCCTTGTTATAAAAACTGCGACCAAGCTGGATGTCATCATGAAGCAACTTTATGTTCAATCAAAATCTTTTGATGAGATTGAAAGCTTAACCAAGCGTAAAGAAGAGATGCTTAGAAGCATTCCGGCCATTCAACCGGTTTCTAACAGCGATTTACGACGTACGGCATCGGGTTGGGGTTGGCGGATTGATCCAATTTATAAAATCAGGAAGTTTCATGAGGGATTAGACTTTTCTGCCCCCATTGGAACTGAAATATATGCCACGGGCGACGGAACTGTTGTCAATGTTACTGTGTCGCCCATAGGTTATGGTAAATATGTTGAAATTGACCATGGCTTTGGTTATTCAACATTGTATGCACACATGGATGGGTTTAATGTTAAACCCGGCCAAAAAGTTAAACGGGGCGATATTATTGGCTTTGTTGGTAATACTGGAAAATCAAGCGGCCCTCACCTGCACTATGAGGTACGCATTAAGGGCAAAGCAGTTGACCCGGCTCACTATTTCTTCCAGGATTTAACACCTGAGCAATACGAGAAAATGATTCATATTTCATCGAATAGCAACCAAACATTTGATTAATAATTTGGAGGAAACCGGAGGCGTAATGTAGTGAAGTTTCGTGCAGAGGAAAGGGAGACTGAAGACTGGGAATTTTATTTCATAAATCTGATCGTTTTTAGGGATTCAAAGAGAACTTTTTTGCAAGTTTGATTTTAATTACACAGATAAAGGTCGCGGTGCGGCCTTTTTATTTTTAATTGTTTGTTAATCTTTTTTATGTGTCAGATTTACAGATGGAAAGCAACTCGCTTGTAAGACATATAAATCACATAAAATCAGACAATTGTTTTCATCTTATATCTAAAACTCTAAAAATCTGACGATCTATTCTATTTTAACACATGAACAATATTAAAAACAGGCATTGTTTACGATAAAAAAAAAGGTTAAAATTGTAGATAGAATTAAAATAGTGACCATATGCCTTACAAAGAACCAAAAATTGAAAAACTTTATTACACCATTGGCGAAGTAGCAAGAATGTTTAACGTCAATACATCTTTAATTCGTTTTTGGGAGAAGGAGTTCGACATTATTAAACCTTATAAGAATAAAAAGGGGAATCGGCTGTTTACGCCGCAGGATATTGAAAATTTTCACTTGATTTTCCATCTGGTTAAGGAAAAAGGCCTAACCCTAAAGGGTGCTGAAAAAAAATTAAAAGAGAATAAAGAAGATACCATTCAAAATTTTGAAGTTATTAGTAAACTAAAAAACATCCGTGAGCTTTTGGTAGAAATAAAGGATAGTATTTAAAGGGAGAAGGGAGGCCGAAAAAGGGAAACAGAAAAAAGAGGCTGGAAAAGAGGTAAGGAAAGACTCTTTGTTCATCGTAGAGAAGATAGACCCAAGTAAGGTAGTTAAGCATCAGTCGCCAAATTAATTCTACTTTGACAGATTACGGAATTTTTAAAGGTTATTTTGGATAACACTCTTGCTTAAAAGTGAATTATGAATTACCAGCCCCAACGGGGCGCAATCAGCAACATTGGGCAACGCCCTATGAATATAAACCAAGACTAATAGTCGCCCTGTAAGGGCAAAATCAGTCAGAGATTTAAAAGTGTCAAAGTAGAATTAATGCGACTTAGTTTTTTAAGATGTTAACTAGATTATAAAAAACACAAATCAAGTCTCAAACATTCTATTTACAAACTCTTTGGAATAAATTAATACCCGTCAGGTAATTTTAATCACTATTCTCAACTAATCTATTGCCTCTATCCCGGCAACAAAAGCTTTGCTTCGAATTAAGACTAAAGAGTTATCACAGGCAGTATTAATTTGAATTAACAGCCACTAAACTTAAAAAATGCAGGAAATTAAAATATCTGATATTATTGGGCACATTGAGAATTTTGCTCCAATAGCCTTTCAGGAAGATTACGATAATTGCGGCATGCAAATAGGGGATCCTGATAGGATTGTAACCGGAATACTGATTACTCTTGATTTAACCGAAACCGTTTTAAATGAAGCAGAGGCCAACAACTGCAACCTCATAATATCGCACCATCCAATAACACTATCGGGGATAAAAAAAATTACACCAGACCATCTTACCGGACGTATTGTATTAATGGCTGCTCAGAAAAATATAGCCATTTACTCAGCACACACCAATCTCGACAGTGTTAAAAATGGTGTGAGCATGCATCTGGCCGAAAAAATTGGATTGGACAATTGCAGCATTCTTGAAAACCGGGCCGATTTATTGATTAAATTAGTCACTTTTGTCCCCAATGCCGATGCTGAAAAAGTCAGAGTTGCCTTGTTTGAAGCAGGCGCCGGTCATATTGGAAATTATGATTATTGCAGCTATAATATAAATGGGCATGGAACATTTCGTGGCAACGATTTAACCAACCCCTATGCTGGCAAAAAAGGAGAATATCATACCGAGGAAGAAATACGAATTGAAACCATTTTCCCAACGCACCTGCAAAACAAGGTAGTTAGGGCTCTAATTAGTGCGCATCCATACGAAGAACCTGCCTACGATTTATATCCATTAAAAAACCAGTGGGCTGAAGCCGGATATGGTGTTATTGGTGAATTACCTGAAGCCTTGAGCCCAAATGAGTTTCTCCTAAAACTTAAATCCATTACAGGGACAGGTTGTATACGGTATACAGAAAAAGTTTGTAAGCCAATAAAAAAAGTAGCTGTATGCGGTGGTAGTGGTAGTTTTCTTGTAAAAAAAGCAGCCAGTGCCGGAGCCGATGCATTTGTTTCGGGCGACTTTAAATATCACCAGTTTTTTGAGGCTCCGGAAAACATGATGATTGCTGATATTGGACATTATGAGAGTGAACAATTCACTAAAGAACTTTTTTTTGAAGTACTTACAAAAAAATTCCCTAATTTTGCAATCCGTTTATCAAATGTAAATACCAATCCCATTAAATACTTTTAGAATAATGGCTACAATGGATCCCAAAACAAGTGCAGGCGAAGTAACTGTAGAAGAAAGACTTCGTGCGCTTTTTGATTTGCAGAAAGTGGTTTCCGAAATTGATAAAATCAGAACTCTCAGAGGTGAATTGCCTTTAGAAGTTCAGGATTTAGAAGATGAAATTGAAGGTTTGGAAACACGTATTGCCAATCTCGATGTGGAAATCAAGAAACTGAATGACAACATCCTTACCAAGAAAAATGAAATTAAGGATGCTGGTTTACTGATAAAAAAATACGAGGCTCAGCAATCAAATGTACGTAACAACCGCGAATACGACTCTCTAACCAAAGAGATTGAATTTCAAACCCTTGAAATTGAACTTTGCGAAAAAAGAATCCGCGAATTTACCGCCGAGATGAAAACAAAAACCGACCAGATTAATTCATCAAAGCAATTATTAGAGGAACGTAAGTCGGACCTGATGGCTAAAAAATCGGAGCTTAACGAAATTGTTTCAGAAACTCAGGTTGAGGAAGAACGTTTGAAAGAGAAATCCAAAGAAATTGAAAAGCAAATTGACGAACGGTTACTTGCTGCATTTAAACGTATTCGCAAAAATGCCCGTAATGGTTTGGCTGTTGTTACTGTTGCCCGCGATGCCTGCGGTGGTTGCTTTAATAAAATACCACCTCAGCGCCAGCTCGATATTCAGTTGCGCAAGAAAGTTATTGTTTGCGAATATTGCGGACGTATTCTGGTTGATGGCGAATTATAGATGAAGGGAGACGGGAGAAGGCAGACTGATGACCGGAAGAATTAATAAAAGGATGTTTTGCTATTTTCCTTTCAATATTCCTTCAACGACATAACATCAAATAAAAAACGGTAAGTTTTCTGGCTTACCGTTTTTTGTTTTTGGTTATAACTTAATTAAACTTCCAGTTTATTCAATTTCTGAATATATCAACAAGTAATTATAACTCATTTACCAACTACCACCGGCACCACCGCCTCCAAAACTACCGCCTCCAAAACCTCCAAAGCCACCGCCTCCAAAGCTGCCTCCTCTAAAACTTCCTGAGCCAGAAGAAAAGCTGTCCCAACGACCGGAATGCCGTCCACTGGAGCCCAGCATCGACATGAGTACCCAAAATGGCAAATCGGAACCTCCTATCGAAGAAGATTTGGTTTTTTGTCCCTTAACAACAATGAAAAGAACAGCAAAAAAGAACAACAGAAAAATAACACCACCCACATGTTCCGATGAATCCTTGGTTTTATTCATATAGTTATCGGCCGTGTATTCTCCTTTGGTAAGTTCCATCAATGTAGTTACTGCTGCTTTTAAGCCGCCGGCATAATCGTTCTGCCTGAACCGGGGAATTATTTCAAAGTCAACAATACGGTGAGCCACAGCATCGGGAACAGCTCCTTCCAGTCCATAACCGGTGGCAATAAAAACCTGCCCTTTTTCGTTGCCATTTTTGGGCTTAACCAATATTAAAATACCATTGTTTTTACCCTTTTGTCCTATCCCCCATTTCTCAGCCAAACGGAAAGCATAATCAGCAATATCGTATCCATTTAGGTCGTCGATGGTAACAATGGCTATTTGAGTGCTGGTTTCATTGTTGAACTGCACAAGACTTCTCTCCAATTCGTTGCGCGATGCATCATTAAGGAGCCTTGAAAAATCGTTTACCAAACGAGGCGGGTCGGGTTGCTCGGGGAAATTCTGAGCAGCCACTTTAAATGCCAGCATTAAAAAAACCAGCACACTAAAAAACTGAATGAGTTTATGATTTGCCATTATTGACCAAATGAAATTTCATCGCTTAATTCGTTCACATCGTCCTTTTGATAAGGGAAATGAGCTTTTAACTGTTCGCCAGCCATGAGAATACCTTTTTCGAGACCTCCGGTATAATCGCCCTCCTTAAAATGCTTAAGCATGGCTTCCTTTACGTTATCCCAGTACCCTGCCGGAACTTTGGCGTTGATGCCAGCATCGCCCAATATGGCAAATTTCCGGTCTTTGTAGGCCAGATAGAATAACACCCCATTGCGCAAAGCTGTTTTATGCATTTTCAGGGTTTCGAAATAATGGGCAGCCCTATCCATAACATCCTCGGCACAAAACGATTCTATATGCACCCTGATTTCGCCTGACGTATTTTTTTCAGCTTCCTTAATGGCGGCAACAATTCGCTCCCGGTCGGCTGTTTGAAAATGATTCTTTGGCATATTTCTTTACTATTTATCAGAACTGAACCTGTGGGGCTTTCTGGCTTCCTGCTTCAGCTTCGAAGTAAGGTTTACGGCTAAACGAGAACATCCCGGCAATAATATTCTGCGGAAACTTTGAAATGTAGGTATTATAGCCTCTGGTGGTTTCGTTGAATTTATTGCGCTCAACAGTTATCCGGTTTTCCGTTCCCTCCAATTGTGCTTGTAAATCGAGGAAATTCTGGTTGGCTTTTAAATCGGGATATTGCTCCACCACCACCATTAATCGCGACAGGGCTGAAGTTAACCCGGCCTGAGCCTGTTGGAACTGTTTCATGGTTTCCTCGTTAATTTCATTGGCATTAATATTGATACCGGTAGCTTTGCTGCGGGCTTCAATAACACCTTCAAGCGTTTCCTGTTCGTGTGATGCATAAGCTTTTACAGTAGCTACCAAATTTGGAATTAAATCGGCTCGCCGCTGGTAAACGTTTTCAACTTGTGCCCATTGAGCATCAACGCCCTCACGGAGTTCTACCATTTTATTATAACCGCAGCTGTTCAGAAGCGGAATTGCCACAAGGGCCATTAATATCCATTTAAACTTCTTCATTGTTATTAATTTTAAACTGTTATTACTTAAAACAGATTGTTAGATTGTAAGAATTTTAGATACAAGATTAAAACAATAATCTGGTATTTTGCGACTTAAAAGGTTGACAGGCAAATTACTATCCGCTTGTAAATCTATTGTTTGCGCATAAATTGATGAGGTTATATTTTGCTATTAATCTGAGACTTTCAAACATCTTCTGTCTAAAAATCTAACATTCTCCTTTATCTTTCTCTGCAAAACAATCTTTTAAAAAAACCGCACAAACTACGGTTGCTCACTTGTTCATACTTTTTCCAGTATTCATTTTCTTTTGAGGGTGCATTGCCTGAAATGGTTTGATATATAACGCCCCAACCGGGAAAACCTCCAAAGTTACGATCGTCGATAAACATATCGGCATTCACTTTTCTACTTTGCGAGCCATCCATTTCTTCGCCCATATAGCTGGCGTTGACGGCAAAAAATTCGACTCCGTTCTTTCTGCAATACTCAACCGCCTCATCCAGACTGGCTCCATGCCTGTAAGTCCATAAAATTAACTGGTGACCATCTTTCTGAAGCGCCTTCAACGTTTCGAAGGCAAAAAACATCTCCTTCCCGATTGCCGGATATCGGTGTTCAACAATGGTACCATCAAAATCCACAGCAATAATCATAAAATACAATTGATTGATTAAATTGGGTTCTCTTCCTCCTGATGCGGTTCAAGTTCGCGCATTACCCTTGTTTTGGTGGGAATGTTTAAAACAAATGCCACAAATAACAAACCAAAAATAAGCAAAAAAACAACATCAGAAGTTACCATATAGCCTGTTAACGCAATTATTGCCAATGCTTCCAAAGTAACAATCTTAATAAAAAAACTGTTTCGATAGTGTTTTAGTTTTTTATCGAGTGGTAAATCTTCGGGTAAATGTGCTATTTGTTTTTGGTGAAAAGTAAATCCAGCAGGGATACCCAACAAGGCCAAAATGACAATGATGGTTTTATAAGTCTCTTTATCGTTTACCGAAATAGCACCTACCGCCCCAAAGCGCATCACCACAAAAAGGCTTATCAGAAACAGAAGTGCCAACAAAGCAAAGACAGCCCAGTAAATAAGTGCTATTTGTTTATAATGTTTCATGTTTACAGAATCTGAATTTGACTTAAAAAAACTGGTGCCGCCAGGTACCAAAGCCCGGTAAAAAAAGCATCTAATAATTTCTTTCGCCCCTATCGGGCGAGAGATTCAGCATAAGCAGAATCTACCTATGTTTGGCCCCTAATTGGGCCATACTCAAAACATCATTTCTAATAGTCTTTAATAAAATCAGAAAACAAAATTTAAACAGTTACTAACCATCTTTATAAAAATATAACCCGCCATTTTTAAAGTGTTTTATCAAAGGGCAATCTGTTCAGCAGTGAGCGCCCTAAGGTAACCTCATCGGCATATTCCAACTCATCGCCAATGGAAATTCCGCGTGCAATGGTAGTAATCTTTACCTGGTATTTTGATAGTTTCCGGTAAAGATAGAAATTGGTTGTATCGCCTTCCATCGTTGTACTGAGGGCAAAAATTACCTCATCAACTTTGCCATTCTGTATTTTATCTACCAAAGGTTCAATGGTTAAATCGTCGGGACCAATACCATCCATAGGCGAAATAACCCCGCCTAAAACATGATAAACGCCAAAAAACTGGCGTGTATTTTCGATGGCCATAACATCACGAATGCTTTCAACCACACAAACTAAGCGGTGGTCGCGCTTTTCGCTGGCACAAATGGAACATACATCGGTATCGGATATATTAAAACAACCCGAACAATACTGAATTTGTTCGCGAAGTATTTTAATGGTATCGGAAAATCGAAGCACCGATTCTTTATCTTGTTTTAATATATACAAAGCCAAACGCAATGCCGTTTTTTTTCCAATACCGGGCAGCCGCGACAGCTCGTTAACAGCATTTTCCAATAATTTTGAAGGAAACTGTGATGCGTTCATGATATATTTTTTTGCCATGTAAAGGTAATAAAGTTTTGGCAGAGCTCTTTACTTCACCAGAATTGGTGATTTTGGCTACAATAGCAATTTATTATCAGCCCCTTTGATATACTGCTGTTTAATAATTTTGGGAAAAACCTTTACTTTGCATAAAAAAAAGATGAACCCCATTTATACAGGTTTATTAATAGCCGCCTATTTTTTATTGCTGTTAATTATTTCGGTTTTCACATCGCGTAAAGCTGATAATGCTTCCTTTTTTTTGGGAAACCGCCAATCGCCCTGGTATATTGTTTCCATTGGAATGATTGGTTCTTCCTTATCGGGCGTAACGTTTGTTTCTGTTCCGGGATGGGTTCAGTCGCAGCAATTCACCTATGTGCAGATGGTATTGGGTTTTATTCTGGGATACATTGTGGTGGCCAATGTTTTGCTGCCCTTATATTACAAACTCAATTTAACCTCCATTTACACTTACCTGAACCAGCGATTTGGGCCCTGGTCGTATAAATCGGGAGCACTTTTATTTATTGTATCACGCACAGTTGGCTCTGCTGCCCGAATGTACCTGATGGCCGGCGTGCTTCAACTGGCGGTTTTTGATGCGCTTAACATTCCTTTTTACATTACCGTAATAGTTACCATTGGTCTTATTTGGCTCTACACTTTCAGAGGCGGTATAAAAACCATTATTTGGACTGATACTTTGCAAACCATATTAATGATTGGTGCTGTTTTAACTACCATATTCTACATCAGTAAAGAAATGGCATTTACACCTTTACAGTTACTATCTTCCATCAGCGAAAGCGACTACAGTAACATTTGGGTTTGGAGCGACTGGAAATCGTCGCAACATTTTATTAAGCAATTCTTCTCGGGTGCGTTTATAACCATTGTAATGACCGGGCTCGATCAGGACATGATGCAGAAAAACCTGTCGATAAGCGGCATAAAAAAAGCCAGGAAAAATATGTATTGGTATGGGAGCGCCTTTTTGCCAATAAATTTGTTGTTTTTATCGCTGGGAGCTCTTATGTTTATGTATGTGAAACACCTTGGAATAGCCTTGCCACAGAGGGCCGATGACCTCTACCCTATGCTGGCGTTGGGCGGACATCTGCCTGCAGTGGTGGGTATCATTTTTATACTGGGTTTGGTAGCAGCTGCCTACTCCAGTGCCGATTCTACGTTAACAGCAGTAACCACCTCCTTTTCCATCGATATTCTAAATATTGAGAAAATGGATGAAGCCAGAGCCAAAAAAACCAGAATTTTGGTACACATTGGCTTTACCATTATTACTGCATTGGTTATATTAATATTCAGAGCGTTACAACAGGATAGTATTATAAATACCATTTATACTCTGGCGGGTTATACCTATGGCCCTTTGTTAGGATTGTTTGCCTTCGGCCTTTTTACAAAAATAAATATTAAAGATAAATGGGTAGTGCTGGCAGCATTGGTACCACCAATTATTACAGGCATTCTGGACTACAATGCATTAAACTGGTTTGGATTTAAACTCGGTTATGAGAAACTGATGATTAATGGATTGATAACCTTTTTTATACTTTGGCTGATACGTAAAAATTAGGAACGGCAACAATAATTGTTACTACAACGAGCTGTGTTCTAATTGTATTTTGAAGACAATTCTCTTTTTAAAAACATTTTAACAACCATAAACCAACAAAAACGATATTATGGTTGTTTTACTGTAAAATAAAATCTAATGAAAGAGTTATTAATTATAATCGCCCTCACCATTTTATTTTTGGTATTTGCAGTACTTGGACTTGCTTTAAAGTCGATGTTTAAAAAGAATGGTCAGCTAACCACTTGTAGCAGTTCAGCCACAGGTGGTGAATGTGGTTGCATAACTCAACAAACTTGCAGTACACCGGTTAAATAGCTATTTCGAGAAATCGAGATACTGACCAAATCCGGTTGTGTAGGTAACATTCATGGACATATCGCCCTGATAAATAAAGCATGCCTCAATATTGGGAATGCTCTCAATAAGTGCCATGCTTTCGTCAAGGCCTAAAACCATGCAGGCAGTGGCATAGGCATCGGCCGTCATACAATCGCCCGCAACTATGGTCGCACTTAGCAGCGAATGTTGCACAGGATATCCTGTTCGTGGGTCGATAGTATGCGCGTATTTTTTGCCATCTTTTTCGTAGAAATTCCGGTAGTTTCCACTGGTAGCCAAAGCTTTGCCCGACAACTGAATAATCATCTGCAACTCCCGGTTTTGAACAGCAGGATCGTCAATAGGTTTGTCGATACCAATGCGCCATAAATTCCCTTTGGGGTTAACTCCCGAGGTAACTATCTCGCCACCAATTTCAACCATAAAATTTTTAATACCCTGGCTCTTTAAAAAGGCAGCTACCACATCTACCCCATATCCTTTGGCAATAGCACTGGCATCCAGCATAATACCGGGTTTTTTAGAAACCAAAACACCGTTTTCAATGGATACAAATTGCATTCCTACAAACTGCTTAAGTGAATCGATGAGTTGGGGTGTTACAGTATCCATTTTTTTAAAACCAAACCCCCAGGCATTAACAAGCGGAGCCACCGTCATATCAAAAGCACCATAAGTTTGTTCTGAAATAACAATGGCAGTATTAAACACCCTTGTAAAAAACGGGTCGGCTACAACATTCTGCTCTCCCTTATTAAACCTGCTTATGGTTGATGATGTATCGTAAGTTGACAGCGATCGGTTAAATGATTCCAATAAAGCTGTTATTTCATTGTGTTTATCGCCAACACTATTATCATATGTAAAATGGTAAAAAGTGCCAAAAACGCGCCCTTCGTTATAAATATATCCTGTTGTTTTTTGCTGGCAGCTAAGCGAAACAAGCAGGATAATAATGGATAAAAAATAGTTTTTCTTCATAAAAACCAGTATAAAAAAAGCACAACGGTTAAAGTAAAAGTCACTTTAAGCTCCGTTGTGCCAATATTGTTGATAACACGGGTTACGAACCAAAATCGTCGAATGCAATCATTTCATTGGGTACCCCTAAGTCGTAGAGCATTTTATTCACAGCCGAGTTCATCATTGGTGGTCCACAAAGATAGTATTCAATATCTTCGGGTTCATCGTGCTTAATAAGGTATTGATTATATATTACCTGGTGAATAAATCCAACGGGTCCATCCCAGTTGTCATCGGGTTGAGGCTCCGACAAGGCAATTGTAAATTTAAAATTAGGAAACTCTCTTTCTATGGCTCTGAAATGCTCCTCATAAAAAATCTCCTTCTTGGAGCGGGCACCATACCAAAAGGTAACCTTCCGACCCGTTTTCAGGGTGTGGAACAAATGAAAGATATGCGAACGCATAGGTGCCATGCCGGCTCCACCACCAATAAACATCATTTCGCGCTCGGTTTCTTTAATAAAAAATTCACCGTAAGGGCCTGAAATGGTAACCTTATCGCCGGGTTTACGCGAGAATATAAACGATGAACAAATACCGGGGTTAACCTTCATGAATCCTCCATTAACACGGTCGAAAGGAGGAGTGGCAATACGGATGTTCAACATCACAATATTTCCTTCGGCTGGATGGTTGGCCATTGAATAGGCACGGAAAGTAGGCTCAGGGTTAACCATTTTAAGGTCGAACATTTTGTACTTTTCCCACTCTTCGCGAAACTTATCCTCAACAATAATATCTTTAAAATCGACATCAATTTTGGGCACATCAATTTGTATGTAACCACCCGATTTAAAATCGAGGTTTTCGCCTTCGGGCAGTTTAACTACAAATTCTTTAATGTAAGTAGCCACATTGTGATTTGAAACCACCTCGCATTCCCATTTCTTAATTCCCAGTATTTCGTGAGGAATTTTCATTTGAATATCTTCCTTCACTTTAACCTGGCAAGCCAAACGCCAGCTGTTCATTTGCTCTTTACGGGTAAAATATCCTGTTTCGGTAGGTAAAATTGACCCGGCACCATCGGTAACCTGACAACGGCACATGGCACATGTACCACCCCCGCCGCAGGCCGATGGAAGAAAGATTTTATTGTTTCCAAGGGCCGATAAAAGAGTTTGTCCAGGTTCAACCACCAGTTCTTTTTCTCCATTATTGATGGCAATAGTAACAGTTCCCGATGGCGTTAGTTTCTTTTTTGCATAAAGCAGAACTGATACCAACAACAGAATTACCAGAAGGAAAATTACCACACTGGAAATAATCACCGAACTTTGTATAGCTAATAAAAGATTCATTGCAATTTGTTTTATTCTGAAAATTTTACAGTTTAATTCCCATGAAGCTCATAAAGGCAATACCCATAAGCCCGGTAACAATAAATGTGATACCCAGTCCGCGTAACGGAGCAGGCACATTAGAATAGCGCAGTTTTTCGCGTATGGCTGCAATGCCAACAATAGCAAGCAACCAGCCTACCCCTGAACCAAGTCCGAAAACTGTGGCTTCACCAATGTTGGCATACGCCCGCTCCTGCATAAAGAGTGAACCACCCAAAATAGCGCAGTTTACAGCAATTAGCGGAAGAAAAATACCAAGCGAGGTATATAAAGTGGGACTGAATTTCTCCACTATCATCTCAACCAGTTGCACCATGGAAGCAATTACAGCTATAAACATGATAAAACTGAGAAAACTGAGGTCGATGGATTCAAATCCGTCACCAAGCCAGGCCAGAGCGCCTTCTTTAAGTACGTAGTTCTCGAGCAGATAGTTAACTGGCACTGTAATGGCCAATACAAAAACAACTGCCACACCCAAACCGAACGACGTTTTAACTGTTTTTGAAACCGCCAGATACGAACACATGCCTAAGAAGTAGGCAAACACCATGTTCTCAATAAAAATTGATTTGACGAATATATTAACCAGATGTTCCATTTTCTAAACTTTTTTCAGTTAACAGTTAGTTCGATTCAACAAGCGCTTTGTTACGTGAACGCTGCACCCAGATAATGATACCAACCACAATAAGTGCCATGGGAGGTAAAATCATAAATCCATTGTTCACATATCCCCATTGATAAAAAATATCGGGAATTACCTGAACGGTTCCAATGCCCGGGAATGTAAGCGTTCCCGAGCCTAATAGTTCGCGAAAGAAGGCCACGATTACCAGAATAACACCATACCCGGCACCATTGCCAATACCATCAAGAACAGACGGCCACGGACGGTTGCCAAGCGCAAATGCTTCCAACCTACCCATAATGATACAGTTGGTAATAATTAAGCCCACAAATACAGAAAGCTGACGGCTAACATCATAAGCAAAAGCTTTTAAAATCTGGTCAACCAAAATAACCAGTGCTGCCACAATAACCAGCTGCACAATAATACGAATCCTCGATGGAATGGTATTACGCAGCAGTGAAATTATCAGGTTTGAAAACAGCAATACAAAAATCACTGAAATGGACATTACAATGGCCGGTTCCAGTTTTGCAGTAACTGCAAGGGCTGAACAAATACCAAGAACCTGTACCGTGATTGGGTTTTGCGCTCCCAGCGGTGCAGTAATCAGTTTCATATTTTTTGCAGAAAACAATGGTTCGTTATCGTTACTCATGGCTCTCGCTATTTAGATTTTTTAAAAAATTCTCATATCCCTGGAAGAAACTTTTTAGCATGGCTTCTAACCCTTTACTGGTGATGGTACCTCCCGATATGGCATCCACCTCGTGAAGCGCACCTTGTGGAGCCTTACCTTTATTAACCTTTACCGAAACAAGGTTACCAGAAGCATCAAAAATTTGTTTCCCCTTAAATTGTTCCTGAAAAAAGGCCTTATCAATTTCAGCACCTAACCCCGGAGTTTCGGATTTATGCCCAAAAGTGGCACCATAAATTGTGTTACCATCATCATTAATAGAAACATATCCCCAAATTGGGCCCCATAACCCCGTGCCCCGGAGTTGTAAAATATATTTCTTCTCTCCGTTTTCAAGTGAAGCTTCATAAACGGGATAATGTCTTTCTTCAACACTTTTGCGAACTTCCTTGGCCATGTCTACACTTAAAGCCTCAACGCCATCCACTTTTTCGCCCTTAAAATTTACCACATAGCTGGCCTTTATGGTGTTCTTAAACTTTTCTTCGGCATTGCGGGCATTGCTCTCGATGCTAACCGATTGTAAAATATCAGTCTTCTTGGCCACCAGCTCATTTCGTGCCTGCCTATCTTTTAGCAATTGCGAAACCATTGCAAGCAAAGTTGCAACAACAACTACCAAAACCGCAGCATACATGAACGTATATGTATTTCCTTGTTTATCCATGTTCATCGTTTTTAAAACTTATGCTTTAACAATTGACCTTTTTAACCTGCGTTTGATATTGGCATTTACCACGAAATAATCAATGAGCGGGGCAAAGGTATTCATCAAAAGAATGGCAAGCATCATACCTTCGGGATATGCCGGATTAAATACTCTAATAAGGATGGCAAAAACACCTATTAAAAAGCCATAAACCCATTTACCGGTTTCGGTACGCGAACCTGATACAGGGTCGGTGGCCATAAACACAGCACCAAAGGCGAATCCACCTAAACAAAGATGATGTATTGCATCAACCTGCATAATTGTGTTTACGCCAATCACGTTAAACAATAAAGCCATTAGATAACCGCCGGCAAAAACTGAAACCATAATTTTCCAACTGGCAATACCAGTATATATAAGAATGGCTGCACCAATAAGAATGGCTAATGTAGATGTTTCACCTATTGACCCGGGAATAATTCCGATAAAGCTATCCCAAAGGGGAAATTTGGATGAGATGTCGCTTTCAACAGCGACACCCAGAGCTGTGGCACCCGAAAAACCATCGGCAATACCTTCTCCGGCAGTTAATCCTGATATCCAAACCTTATCGCCCGACATTTGTGCCGGATAGGCAAAGAAAAGGAAAGCACGTGCCAGTAATGCAGGGTTCCATATATTCATACCGGTACCGCCAAACACTTCCTTCCCAATAACCACTGCAAAAGCAGTGGCAACGGCAACCATCCACAATGGTATATCAACCGGCAAAATAAGTGGAATCAGCATTCCTGATACCAAAAAACCTTCGTTTACCTCGTGGCCACGCATTTGAGCAAAGGCAAACTCAATGGCCAAACCGGTACTATACGAAACAACAATGATTGGTAATACCTTAAAAAGACCATGCAGCACCAAATCAATAAATGGGGCTGATTGTCCTAATGCCAGAAAATGCTGGTAGCCGGTATTCCAGATTCCGAAAAGCAATGCTGGCACCAGAGCCAAAACCACAATTATCATGGTACGTTTCATGTCGATGACATCACGCACATGAACCCCGTTTTTATTCGTTTTATCGGGCACAAAAAACAGGGTTTCAAATGCGTCAAATGTTGAATGAAACATCTCAAACCTGCCACCCTTTTCAACATGGGGCTTAATGTTATCAAATAGTTTTCTTAATACCTTCATAAGAAAGTGTTTTGTTTATTATTGAAATCCCGTTTGTGCGCTATAAGCGATTACGGGGATTATTCACAAAAACGGGATTTACGCACCCATTTCTTTTATCATTAACTCAATACCGGAACGCAACAAAGCCTGCAACTCCATTTTTGAGGTGCAAACAAATTCGCACAAAGCCACATCCTCTTCAACAACTTCGTAGATGCCAAGCTGTTCCATTTTATCAATATCTTCGGTGATAATAGCTTTGAAAAGATGTTCTGGCAGAATGTCCATTGGAAGAACTTTATCGTATTGGCCGGAAACTACAATAGCCCTTTGGCCACCATGCATGTTGGCATCCAGCTTATACTCCTTTTTGGGGCATAACCAACTGAAATAGGAACGCGACATGCTGAACTTCCCGAAACCCGGTAAGGCCCATCCCAGAAATTCATGGTAATTACCTTCAGGGATAACAGTTACCTGAGTATGGTAAAAACCTACATAGCCATCGGGCTCAATATGCTCACCGGTTAAAACATTCCCGCTGATAATCCTTAATGTTTCATTTGTAACATTATTGCGAAGTAGTTCTGATACAGAGGCTCCAAGCCTGTAACGGAAATAGGCCGGACGCAGGACTTCCGAACCGGCTAAAACAATACTTCTTGAAAAGTCGTGTTTCCCTGTAGTGAACAATAAACCGATTGAAACTATTTCCTGAGGCTGAATAACCCAAACTTTTTCACCTTTATTTATTGGGGCAATCTGGCTGATTTGCACGCCCACATTTCCGGCGGGATGAGGCCCTGCGAAACGGTGAATTTGAACGCCGTTCAGATTTTGATAAACTTTTGAAGCCGTTTCACTGCTTAAGCCAATGTGAACATCGGCGCAAAGTTTTTTCAGAACATCAATACCGGCTTTAAATGCGGCTTCCTGTCCTGTTAAAACAAAATCCATATCAGGTGCCAATGGCGCTGTATCGAATCCTGAAATAAAAATTGAACGTGGTTTATCGGCCGGATTGGCAATGACGTTATAGGGTCTTTGTCTGATATACGGCCAGGCCCCGGCTTCCAGTAGTTTTGCAATAACTGCATCGGACGATAAGCTGCCAATATCGGCAGTTCCGAAATCAACAAATTCATCCTTACCATCCGATTCTAAAATTACCTCAAGAATGCGGCGGCGTTCCCCTCTGTTAACCGACTTAAGCGTACCGCTAACAGGTGAAACAAATTTAACTTCCGGATGATATTTGTCGAAAAATAAAACAGTACCTATCTTTACCGGGTCGCCTTCCTTAACCACCATTTTTGGTACAACACCATGAAAATCGGTAGGTTTAACAGCAAATAAACCGGGTAACTGGGTCTGTCCGAAAACCTTCTCGGCTTTTCCCGAAAGCGGGATATCAAGCCCTTTCTTGATTTTAATCACCTCAGACATACTTGAATCGTATTTTTTATTTGTGCGCAAAATTACATAAATTTATCTGTAATACATTAAAAACAACCTTTTGAAAAAATTACACCATGATTGCCATATTTCCACCAATATCAAAAAATAAACCATGCAACCATCTAATTAATAAACAGAACGGATTTACGTGCTTTTTACCAAAGTTAAAACGACAATTTCTTTTCACCTTTTTTAACATCATTTGCATATCGTTTGTTCTATCTCAAACCTCATTTACATCGGAATATATATCCCCCAATTTAAAAAGTGTGCAATTTCACAGGCAGGGCTGGCCTTTTTCGTATCCTATTATAAAACTTAACAGCGACCAATCGATTATACTTACTTTTGATGAACCAGGCAGCCAGGTTAAGAATTACTATTACACCATTGTTTTGTGCGATGCCAACTGGAACGAATCGGGCCTGATGGTAACCGATTATATTAAGGGAGTTCCAGTTCATCCTTTGCTGGATTATGTTTTTTCGTTTAACACCACTTTTGATTATTTACATTACCAACTGGCAATTCCCAACGCCCAAATACACCCAACCCGATCGGGGAATTATGTTTTGAAGATATTTGAAAACAATCAACAGGATAACCCGGTACTTATAAAAAAGTTTATGGTGGTTGAGCCAAAAGTCACCATCCTCAGTGCCATCCGAAAAACGGCCAGCTCGTCAACCCGGGCCACACATCATGAAATTGACTTTGAGGTGCTGCATCCCGGCTTCATTGTTCGAAACCCGGTGGATGAAATATCGGTTTCCATTATCCAAAACGGACGAACCGACAATACCATAACTGGCTTAAAACCAATGTTTTTTAGAGATGGGTTTATGGATTTTAATTATAATCGTGAAAACCTGATGGAGGGGGGTAACGAATTCAGATATCTCGATATCAGAAGCACCCGCTTTTTATCGGACAGAGTTAAATCGATTGATTTTATGGATCCATTTTACCACGTTACAGCAGTAACCGATTATCCTCGCG
>CAZFTD010000021.1:0-29037 GCA_964521525.1 uncultured Marinilabiliaceae bacterium
CATAGAACAAAACAACCGAAAAAAACATGGGAATCCAGTTATGAAAAAAAAACGGACGCTGTTTAATATCGGCAAGCGAAAATAAAACAGGCATTAATAACCAGAACGTCCATACCAGAATATGAACCAATATACCCCTGTTTCTTAATAAAATATTCATATCAATAATAAGTTGAAATCTAAAAGTGTAAATTACTGAAAAAACAGAAAGCTATTTATAAAATCTTGTTTAATAGTTAAATTTAGCAATCCTTTTAATTACTTGCTAACCGTATTACTCATATCTGAGAGCTTCGATGGGGTCAAGATTAGCAGCTTTGCGGGCCGGATACCAACCAAAAAATACACCTATAACTGTACAAACCAAAAATGACACTATAATTGAGGTCTCAGTAACAGTAACCGGCCATCCGGCTGCTTTACCTATCAACAGTGAAACACTTAAACCCAATGTAACACCAATTAATCCGCCGCCAATACTTACAATAATAGCCTCCATTAAAAATTGAGTAAGAATATGACGGCCTTTTCCACCTACTGCCATACGCAGGCCAATTTCACGAGTACGCTCGGTAACCGACACAAACATAATGTTCATAATACCAATACCTCCTACCAGTAATGAAATACCGGCTATGGCCGCCAAAAGTACAGTTAGCATCTGGCTGGTAGAACTTATGGTTGATATTAGTTCCTGCTGCGAGCGTACATTAAAATCATCCTGATCGCCGGCCCTCAACCCATGAGAAGCACGTAAAACTGAAATAATTTCATTTACAGCTATTTCAGAAACCGCCTCGCTGGCGGCTGATGCATAAATACTCTGCACATGTGTAATAGCCAAAATACGCTTTTGAAGGGTAGTGTAGGGTGCAATGATAACATCGTCCTGATCCTGACCAAATGTGTTTTGCCCTTTTTCGGTTAATATGCCAATCACCTTAAAAGGAATCTGGTTAAACCTGATGGTTTTTCCAAGCGGTGATTCACCATTTGGAAAAAGATTTTCAACAACAGTTTTACCCAATAAGCAAACCTTGGATGCTGAACGAATATCGCGCTCGTTGAACATAATACCTTCTTTTACCTCCATTTTGCGAATGGATAAAAATTCGGTACCAACGCCCTGAATACTGGTGGGCCAGTTATTAGCGCCAGCTACCACCTGACCGCGACTACTCACCAAAGGAGAAACTGCCGATACATTAACAGCCTTCTCTTCAATGGCCTTAACATCGTCAAGAGTTAACCGTTGCATGGAGCTGGCATCCAACCTTACACCGCCCTGCGAGCCACTGCTTGGGAAAATCATAATCATATTGGCCCCCATATCGGAAATTTGCTTTTCAATACTCTCCTTGGAACCCTGACCAATGGCCAACATCGTAATAACTGATGCCACACCGATAATAATGCCCAGCATGGTTAAAAATGTGCGCATTTTATTGCGCGACATGGCCCTTAAGGCTATTCTAATTAAATTCAATATTCTCATAATTCAAGCTGTTCGATTTTATGAATCAAGCATTTCACCCCGCAATAGAGGGCATCATCTTAATTCGAAACATCAGTTTATATAACTATCATCGCACCGTTAATCATCCTGCTTAGGCAAATTCTCGAGCCATTCCCGGGCATCTTCAACTTTGGTATTTAAATTATCCTTTAAAATGCGCCCATCTTTTAAGGTAATGATGCGTTTGGTAAACGATGCAATGTCATTTTCATGTGTCACAAAAACGATGGTTTTGCCTTGTTCGTTTAAACGCTGAAACAACGACAGAATTTCAAAAGAAGTGCGGGAATCAAGGTTTCCGGTAGCCTCATCGGCCAAAATCAGAACTGGATCGTTGATGAGTGCCCTGGCAATGGCTACACGTTGCTGCTGTCCGCCCGATAGCTGACTGGGCGTATGTTTCATTCTTGATGTTAACCCAACCTGCTCCAATGCAGCTTCTGCTTTTTGCCTGCGTTGCCGCGATGAATACGAGGGGTTATACATCAGCGGCAATTCCACGTTCTCGAGGGCTGAAGTGCGGGGCAAAAGATTAAACGACTGAAAAACAAAGCCAATTTTGTGATTCCTGATTTCGGCCAACTGATTGCGCGATAATTCTCCAACCGACACCTCATCCAGAAAATATTGTCCTGTAGTTGGTCGGTCGAGACATCCCAACAAATTTAGCAAAGTTGATTTTCCCGAGCCACTACTACCCATTATGCTCACAAATTCGCCTTCGTGCACATCAAACGAAACGCCCCTAAGTGCATGGACAGTTTCGCTCCCCATCACAAAATTGCGGGTAAGACCTTCAATCTTTATGGCTGTATTTATAATGTTACTCATAGGTGTTTTATTACTGCAATTACTCTCTACAATTTGTAAGAAAGCTGTTTTATAATGACCACTCAGTTTTTAACTACCTTCTTGAGCCGGGACGAGGCGGCATAAATGGGCTGCTGGCCTTATTTTCGTTACCTGAAATTGAAACAGCCTCGTACGAAGTAACAATGGTATCGCCTTCGGTTACACCATTTAGAACTGCAATTATAGCTCTGTCGGACAAACCAGTTTCAACCCGGTAAGGATTCAGATTTTTTCCATTTTTTACCCAAACCATTTTGGGCATTTCGTTATCCTTCGAATCGGGAACTGACCTGCCTCCGGCATTTCTGGTTGAGTTCTGGTTGTTTTTACTGCCGTTGACATTTTCAAAGATATAACTGCCCATCAGCTCTTGCCCGGGCTTGAAGTTCAACGCCGATACAGGTAGTGTAACAACATCTTTTTCTTCTTTTGTAATGATGGTGATATTAGCTGTTAAGCCTGGTTTAAGTTTAAGGTCAGGGTTGGGAGCATCAATAATTACTGTGTAAGTAACCACATTGCTCGAGACCGTTGGTTTTAGTCTGATTTGAGAAATACTACCCTGAAATTCATCATCGGGATAAGCATCAACTGAGAAAACAACCCTTTGCCCCAAGGCAACCTGACCAATATCTGCCTCGTCAACATTGGCTTCGACCTGCATACGTGTTAAATCGCGTGCAATAGTAAACAGCGTAGGCGTGTTAAAACTGGCCGCTACTGTTTGTCCCTCTTCTACGGTACGGTCGAGAACAACTCCATCTATTGGCGAGAAAATGGTAGCATACGACAAGTTAACCTCTGCCTGTTCCACTTCCGACACCAACCTATCGACCGATGTCTTTGCATTGTTGAGTTTATACTGAGCGCTCTCGTACTCAGTTTGACTTACCATTTCCGACTCAAAAAGAGTCTTTATACGATTATAGTTCTGATTCTGGTAAGTGTATTCATTTTGAGCCGATGCAAGACTTGCTCTCGACTGTAGCACCCTTGCGCGAAGCGTACTTTTATCGAGTTCGGCTAATAGTTGCCCCTTTTTAACATACGAGTTAAAATCAACATAAATTTTATCAATAACACCCGAAACCTGCGTACCCACTTCAACCTGTTCAATGGGTTGAACTGTTCCGGTGGCCGTTACAGAATTGGTAACAACACCCTTAGCTGCAATAACTGTATTGAGCTTGTAAATAACCTTTTCTTTACTTTTAAAAAAGGGAAGCAATAACAATATGGCAATTATGGCCACTACAATTATAATGATGGTTCTCTTCTTCATTTTCTTATGATTTACTGGTTTAAACCTGTTTTAATAGTTAAGCACAATGGGAACACCCATATAAAAATCAAGAATTTTACGATACAGTACGGTTGTATACCGCGCCTGAATTAATTCTTTTGTTGCATTGAGGTAATTGTTTTTTATTTGCAGTAACTCGAAAGCGTTTAACATCCCAATGCTGTATTGCTCCTCGGCCAACCGATAACTTTCGACAGAAGCCGATTCCTGAGCCTTAGCTGCATCAAATCGTTGTTGGGCAGCACGGGTATCTTCGTAAACCTTTTCAACTTCCTGTAATAGTTTATTTCGGGTATTTGCCACGGTTAAACCAGCCAGCTCAAGATTGATTTTACTACGTGAAACATTGGCTTTAGTAACATTCCGGTTAAAAATGGGAATGGATACCGTTAAACCAACACGTTGCATAAAGTTATCTGACATTTGAGTGCCGTAAGCAGTTGTAAGTTTGTCGGTGTAGCTGGTTCCCAACGAACCGCTTAATCCAACCACAGGTAAATATCCGGCCTGGGCCGATTTTAAGTCAATCCGCGCCATCTCTTCCTGAACAGCACTGCTTTTTACCTCGGGGCGAAAGTTTAAGGCACTTTCAAAAGCTACAGTGCGAGACGGAAGCACATCCAGCGATTCTTTTAATCCATCAGTTGGGAAAAATACATTAAATGTATCCTCCACCGGTATCTCAAGTATCTGTTTAAGCGTGGTGGTTTGAAGCGTTAAGTTATTGAGGGCGTTAACCAAGGCATACTTATCGCTGGCTAATTGTGCTTCCACATCGGCCACATCGCGGCGAGCAAGTGATCCTGCCTTTTGTAAAGCTCTGGCTCGTTCAACCTGTCGCTCCGAAGCGGCAACCACCTGGGTGTAATAATCATAATTCTCTTTGGCATACAAAACATTTAAATAGGCCTGTGTAACCATCAGAATAATATTATTCTGAGCCTGTTCGAGATTAAGAGCAGCCAACTCAAGCGCTTTGTTGCTTCGCTGAATGTCGTTATTTATAATTCCCCCATTGTAAAGCGTTACTCCCGTAGTTACCGAAAACGAGCCATCGTAGCTCATATCCCATGCATCGCCATTACCGGTTTGGCTATTGGTTAAATTTTGCGAAGCCGAAGCGTTTAAATTTGGTAATCTCAGACTTTTAGCCTGCATTAAGTCAACTTCGCCAGAACTCAGTTTTAACCTGGACTGATTAACCGACAGGTTCTTATCCAAGGCATACTCAATGCAACGGTTCAAATCCCATTTATCGGATGTTATTTGACCATAAACACCCGGAACATTGAAAACAAGCATAATTGTTATAAGAAAGCCGACCAGCAGTTGATTCAGTTTTTTACTATCCATAATATTTCTATTTTGGATGTAAAATTGACCGATAAATCACTTATAAAAAAAAGGAACCGACCAATCTGCTCAATTAAAAGGTGAAACAGGAAAAACTACCGATTAACTGAAGAAGAATATTGAGAACTATTGTGGTTTTAAATACAGATTTGATTAAGGTAAGTATTCTAATTAATAGATCGTTAGATTTTTAGATAAAGAGATGTAAGATAAATACAATTATTTGAAATTCAAATAATTAAGAACCTCTAAGTGAGTTTTATAACGTTCTATTAATCAATAGATTATAAAAGCTTAACGAACTATTGCTAATAAACAATCAATAAAAAGTATTCCAATCTTTTTTTGCTCGATTTTTTCAAATAAAAAAGGCAGAGAGCAATTGCCCCCTGCCTTTCCCTCTATGAAACAAGTATCCGCTATAAACGGATAAAAACGAATTAACAAAATACGAGTTCCACCCGGCCATAAGCCAATAATTTTGTTCGGGTGAAAACAGACGTGTTATTTTCTGGCTTTTGACACTTTTTCTGTTACAACTTCGCCATTATCGTAAGTTTTCTTAACAATATAAATACCTGTGGGTAAAATATTCCAGTCGCTACCCATTTTTGAGCCGGTGATGTTGTAGTATTCAATATTTGTAAGGTTTGCATTGGTTAGCGGTTGCCTGATTGAATTCGGGGTATCTTTAAATGTTTCAACTTTTATATTCCACGTAAAAAAAAGTAACGCCTCCCATGGCACCATCAACCTCTGCTCTACAAAATCCAAGGGTTTTGATGCCTGTAAAATCCGTAGGCAAGTTAAAAGTTACATCAACGTATGAGTTTACTGCAATTGAACTTATATCAATAGTCCCCAATAAACTTCCCGGTACAGCAGGATCTTCTCCAACAGCAGGCGCCCCCATGTCATAAACATTAATTCCCTTTCCTGTTCCATTTACACTTATAGTTAGAGTTACTTTTCCACCATTTACAAATGGATTATTAGGTTTTACCTGATAAAAATGATTTGTTGGAACTCCGTTTGTTAAGGTAGCACTAGTCCCAACTCTCAAATAACGAACATCGGCAATAGTTGCAGGATCTCTTAACGCTGGATCTTCACTATTAATAGTCGGTCTATTACTTGTATCATTATACCTGGGACCTATAAACCGTAATAATCCAAAATTAATACCATAATCAATATAATTACCTGAATTATATTGGGCATGATTAGGTATTGGCGGATTAATTTCTGAAAAGTCGGTGTTAATTAAAACCACATCCTGAGCAAAGGAAAAAGTTGACAAAAGGAATAAAGCCAATACAATTGCGTAAAGTTTTTTCATAGCTATAAATTTAAGGTTATACAATAACAATTAATTATTGTAAAAATAAGCCAACAAAAGGTGGGGCAGGTATAACAAATTGTTATAAAAGGTGGGATAAATTGTTAAAGGACTGTTTGTTTTTTGATGTTGCAATAGAAAATTCAAGTATGTAATAAAACTATTTCCCAAATAAGGCATAAAAGATGAATGGGGACATATATTGTGGGGTTCCTTTAAGATGTTTATATGGCTTATATTGTTCAACAGTAGATGCGCTCTATTGTGAGGTATACATTTATACGTTGAAATAAATAACAAAGGCTGCCTTAGTTGACAGCCTTCTTATTTAACCCAGCTAATTTAAGTATTTGCTAATAGCCACTAAAAACTAACACCTGTTTACTAATATCTTCTTTGTACGCTACGACTTCTTTGTTTTGGTAACACTTTTTGGGTTATTGTACCTGCGCTTAAAGGGAAGGGGTGCTCCTCCACTACGGGAATGGGTTTGGCCACCAGTTTAACTATGTCGCGCAGTTCCGATTTTTCTTCTGCATCGCAAAACGAGATGGCAATTCCTGAATGACCGGCCCTGCCTGTACGCCCAATTCGGTGAACATAGGTTTCGGGCACATTGGGTAAATCAAAGTTAAAAACGTGCGACAGTTCATCAATATCAATACCACGGGCTGCAATATCGGTTGCAACCAGCACTTGAATGTTACCGCTTTTAAAATCTTTCAGCGCATTTTGGCGGGCATTCTGACTTTTATTGCCGTGAATGGCGGCCGATTTTATTTGGGCGCGACTTAAAAATTTCACAACCTTATCGGCCCCATGTTTGGTTCGGGTAAAAACCAGAGCATTGGGAATATTTCGCTCGTCTAATAAATGTAGCAACAGTTTTTGCTTATCGGTTTTATTGGTAAAATACAAACTTTGTTCAATTTTTTCAACCGTTGACGATGGGGGCGTAACTTCCACCTTTGAAGGGTTAGTTAGCAGCATATTGGCCAATTTCTGTATTTCCGGTGGCATGGTTGCCGAGAAAAACAGGGTTTGCCTTTTAACCGGTAGTTTGGCAATTACCTTTTTTACATCGTGAATAAAACCCATATCGAGCATTCGGTCGGCTTCGTCTAAAACAAAAATTTCCAATTGTCGCAGGTCTATAAAGCCCTGGTTCATTAAATCGAGCAATCGGCCGGGCGTTGCAATTAAAACATCAACCCCTCTTTGCAAACTGTTAACCTGATTGAATTGAGAAACGCCTCCAAATATAACGGTGTGTTTAATATTGGTAAACCGACCATAGGCAGCAAAACTTTCGTCAATTTGAATGGCCAATTCGCGTGTTGGAGTAAGAATTAACGATTTTATACTCGTGCGTGTATTTTTTTGTTGATGCAGAATTTGAATAATTGGTATAGCAAAAGCTGCTGTTTTTCCGGTTCCGGTTTGTGCACATCCCAGTAGATCTTTTCGTTCAAGAACTAAAGGGATTGCTTGTTGCTGAATAGGTGTTGGATTGGTGTACCCTTTGGCCGATAAAGCTTTCAGGATGGGATCAATTAATCCGAGTTCTTTAAATAACATTATTGTTTAACTATAAATGAAGCTGGCAAAGACGTTGCATTTTCTGAATCAGCGTAGAGTTTTAATTACTGCACCGGCTTACAACCTGCCGTGACTATCGAGTGAAGTAGGGCACAAAGATACTCATTTAAACCATTCATCTGTTAAAAATTCAAATAAAGTTGTGTTTTGGTTATCTTTGCGCAAAAATTTCCAGGCATGAGTTTAATTATCTGGCTCGATTTTATTGGTACTATGGTATTTGCCATGAGTGGAGTTTTAACGGCTGCCGAAAAACGTCTCGACTTGTTTGGGGCCAGTGTGATTGGGGTTGTAACAGCTGTTGGCGGTGGAACAACGCGCGATTTATTACTCGGCATTACGCCTGTTACATGGCTAAGCACACCTGTTTATCTTTATGTTATACTGGCCGGTGTTGTTATTGCTATAGTTTTCAGAAGATTGTTAGCCACATTGCGCAGAACCTTGTTCTTATTTGACACCATTGGTATTGGCGTTTTTACAGTTATTGGCCTTGAAAAAGCATTGAATCTGGGCGTTCACCCTGCAGTTGCAGTTATGATGGGAATGACTACTGCCGTGGTAGGCGGTGTTATCCGCGATACACTCACCAACGAAGTTCCCCTTATTTTTAAACGTGAAATTTATGCCACTGCCTGTATAACAGGGGCGTTGTTTTACCTTTTATTGCGATGGCTGGGTGTTGATTCAGCACTTGTTCAGCTGTTTACAGTGGTTGTAATAATAACTGTAAGGCTGCTTTCCATTCATTACAACTGGTCGATGCCTATTTTGTCGATGCCTGAGAAAAAGTGAATCGATGGTGTGCCCCCAAACAATAATGTATTAAGCAGAACAGGTAGTACTGAACGAGCCATGCCGAACATTTCGACATACAAACGCATAATTATTGGCGAGTTCTCCAGAAGAACAATCTCTTAAATTCAATAACCGAGGAATTCTATTCGGTATTTCCCTTATAATTGACAATGTATTTGAATTACACCCTAATGAGTCAATTTTATTAACAACTATTTGAGCACATAAAGAAAAAACAAAAGGGCTCAATAATAGTAATAGACTTAAAAAGGTTCTCTTTATAATTTTACGCAAACTCAAATTATTATTATTTAAGAAATTATTTATGTCATTTTTTTTATTCTATTTGGAATATCTCTACTCTCTTTTCCGCTGGCACAAGTTTGACTCCGTCGATTTTCAATTCTTTGCCTTAGCAAAGAATTCGGTAGGAACGGGTAATTATTTAATTTCTATAATTTTATATATCTTATATTCAACAAATTCCTTAATTTGGAACGCAAGTTTTTTATATTCCAGTGTTTCACTTTCATCGGGAATATACATATCACCAGGGTATCTTGCATCAACGCCAAAATCGCTTAATTCTTTAGGGTCAATTTTATCAAAATCTTTGTCTATATCAGAACATTCTGAAAGCAAATATTCAATGTTGTGCGTTTTCTTTATGTCTACTCCATTTGCAATTAAGAATGCTTTAAGAAATTTCTCTACCGCCTGTTGACAATGAAAGCAAACAGTAGTAGTTGCAACAATTTCAAATTCAGTCAACTTATTAACTACCAATAAATCTTCATTGGCTTTAAATAACCATTGTTTTATAAAATCTATTGTCGCCTTATTCATAAAGCAATCCCTTCTCTTAGAACTTGTTTAAGAATGTGACCTGTAATATCCTTTTTATAGTTTATTTCTTCTTCACTTTGGATTAATATATCTGCTGAAATTTTTAACTGTGCCAATTCTTTTCTCAACAGTGATTTAAGTGTTCTTTTTCTTCGAATATCAATTGTTTCTTTGGTAATAACAAGAAAATCATAATCACTATCGCTGCTATTATCCTTTCTGGCACGAGAGCCAAATAATAGTATTCTGCTATCAGGAAGAATCCTATTCGCTATTTCCCTTATAATTGACAATGTGTTTGAATTGCTATTAATCATCATACTTTTTTTTTGCTTAAGTCAAAATTAATCAAAATTTTGCAATGGTTAGAGTCTTTAGGTATTATTGCTCCCTGAAATAAAAGTAACGCTTTTTAATCTCTGGACAATAGAAGTTACAAAACTGGGTATTTAAATTTTATTCATCTAAAGAAAAATTTTAAACAACCTTTAAGCTTATATGTCTTAATAACTACTTTTATGTCTTATATAGTTCAAGTTAATTTTTCATCCGTAAATAATTTTAGTTTAAGGTTGGATTGCTTTCCGCGCTGCGGAACAGGTTGCCCCGAGTTATCGGGGGAACTCCATGTTTGTTCGTTTCACAATAGGAAATGGTTATTTTTAACTTTAGCCCGCATTATCGATAAATAATCCCTGCCTCTGGCAGCGAATAAGGTTCAGTAAAAACTTTTATTAAAAGTTTAACTTCACCTAAGTCGGGGTTAGCCTGAACTTAATTCATAAATCTATGTATTTATGAATAGGTCAGGTGAGGTTAAGAATGTTTAATTTGATATCCAAAAAAGTCATGATTAAAGAAATCAGAAGCGTAGCCGATTTGGAGCTGATAGCACAAAAACTACCGGAGGAGGTTAAATTTTCGTTTCCTTCTTTGGCTGATGCTCAAAATGAAGAGTGGACAACCAGGTTTAATAACCTGATTCGGGAGTGCGGCTGCAGTTCGGGGCAGCAGTTTCTGCTTTTGGCCACCCCGGTATATATTATTGCCATAATTCTGTTAATAGCCTTTACATCCTTGCCCAAACAGATTCTTATTATTCTGTTTATTGCCGCCATGGTAGTTACCGGAGCAGCAGGCAAAATTGCAGGAATTATTCAGCGTAATAAGAAAATTGAAAAGCTTATAAACCAGTTTAAGCAGAATGCATTAGCTTAAAGTTTCATTGTTAACTGAATGCGTTTTCGTTGAACATCTACTTCAAGCACTTTTACCTTTACGTGCTGATGTAGCGATACCACTTCGTTGGGGTCTGAAACATACTTGTCGGCCAGTTGCGATATATGCACCAGACCGTCCTGTTTAACGCCCACATCAACAAAAGCCCCAAAATTGGTGATATTGGTAACAATACCAGGCAATTCCATGCCCGGTTTTAAATCGTTAATGGTGTGTACATCAGCTGAAAACTCAAATACTTTAATAATTTTCCGGGGGTCACGTCCGGGCTTTTCAAGTTCCGATTTAATATCGCTTAGGGTTGGCATCCCCACCTTCTCATTCACATATTTTTTCAAATCAATTTTAGCCAGCACCTCCTTATTGCTGATTAATTCGGCAACACTGCATTTTAAATCGGCAGCCATTTTTTCAACAATGGGATACGATTCGGGGTGTACCGCCGAATTGTCGAGTGGGTTTTTTGCACCTGCTATGCGCAAAAATCCTGCACATTGCTCAAAGGCTTTGGCACCAAGACGTGGAACCTTCAATAGCTCTTTACGCGAAGAAAAAGGCCCGTTTTCAGCTCTGAACTCTACAATATTTTTAGCAAGCTGAGGTCCCAAACCCGAAACATAGGTAAGTAAATGCTGACTGGCGGTATTCAGTTCCACCCCCACTAAGTTTACACACGACTCCACTACCTGGTCGAGCGAACCTTTTAAACGGTTCTGGTCAACATCGTGCTGGTACTGCCCCACTCCAATCGATTTTGGGTCAATTTTTACCAGTTCGGCCAATGGGTCCATTAAACGGCGACCAATGGAAACCGCGCCTCTTACCGTAACATCATAATCGGGAAACTCATCGCGCGCCGTTTTGCTGGCACTGTAAACCGAAGCACCATCCTCGCTCACCACAAAAACCTGCAAATCGCGGTTAAAGCGGATATTGCGAATAAGCGATTCCGTTTCGCGTGAGGCCGTTCCGTTTCCTATGGCAATGGCTTCAATTTTATAGGCATCAACCAGCGACTCAATTTTACGAATGGCTTGTTTGTATTCGTTTTGTGGGGCATGTGGGTAAATATTCTCGTTGTGCAGTAACTTACCTTGTGCATCCATGCAAACCACCTTGCAACCAGTTCTAAAACCGGGGTCGATGGCCAGTACACGCTTTTGGCCCAATGGTGGTGATAGCAACAACTGGCGCAAGTTGGCAGCAAACACACGAATGGCTTCCGTTTCAGCTTTTTCGCGGGTTGCGGCTGCCACTTCGTTTTCGATTGATGGCTCTAATAGTCGCTTATAAGCATCTTCAATAGCTATGGAAACCTGTTCGGAGGCGGCGGTGCGGCCTTTTACAAAAAACCGGTTCAGGCGTTCAATGGCCGGCTCCGACTCGGGAGTAACCGTAACCTTTAAAAATCCTTCCTTTTCGCCACGACGCATGGCCAGCAAACGGTGCGAAGGGCAACGCTTAACAGGCTCTTCAAACTCGAAATAATCGCGATATTTAGCAGCTTCCTCTTCCTTTCCTTTTATCACCCGCGATTTAATAACAGCCCCACGCTCAAAAACTGAGCGCACAATTTCGCGTGCTGTTTGGTGTTCATTGATGTACTCGGCAATAATATCGCGAGCGCCCTGCAAAGCAGCTTCCACATCGGGCACCTCATCATTGATAAAAGATAGAGCTTTCGATTCCAAATCGTTGTCGCGCTGCTGCATAATAATATCGGAAAGTGGTTCCAAACCACGTTCCTTGGCCTTTACAGCTCGTGTTTTACGTTTTGGTTTATAGGGTAAATAAATATCTTCCAACTCATTGGCATCCCAGGTGGCTTCAATTTTTGCCTTTAGCTCATCGGTAAGCTGCCCCTGCTCTTCAATGGTATTTAAAATGGTTTCGCGGCGCTTTTGGATTTCCTGTAGTTTCTCGTAACGCTCTTTAATGGTACCAATGGCCACTTCGTCCAGACTGCCGGTCATCTCTTTCCGGTAACGGCTTATAAAAGGAATGGTTGCTCCTTCGTCTAACAATGAAATAGTATTGGCAACCTGTTTCTCAGAAACATTTATCTCAGTGGCTATTAATTTGGAGTACAACTGCATAATTTTTTAGCTATTAAGCGTTAGGTACGAGGGCGTAGGGCATAGGGTTTAGGGCTAAGAGCTTTTTTTTCTATTAAAAAACTTCTTTTTCCCTCCATTCTCTCTTTTCCCGGGTGCATGTCCACCGCGTTTAAAACCTCTGCCCAATTTACGAGTACCGGGTTTATATTCGGGTCCTGGTTCAAAACCCTCAGGTAAAGGCACTTTATAAATTTGGGTATCTATGAGTTTTTCTATCATAGAAAACTCAAACTGGTCTTTATCGTTGATAAAGGTAAGTGCCACACCGGTTGATTTTGCTCTGGCGGTACGTCCTACCCTGTGCACATAGTCTTCAGCATCGTTAGGAACATCAAAGTTAATGACCAAATCAATGCCATCCACATCAATGCCGCGGGCAATAATATCGGTAGCCACCAGAATCTGGATTTTACGATTTCGGAAGTTGCGCATCACTTCTTCGCGTTCGGCTTGTTCCAAATCGGAATGAATGGCTGCAGCATTTAACCCGTTTTGCCGCAGCGAGCGATGAATTTCCTTAACCTTTAATTTGGTTGATGAAAAAATAACCACACTGTTCACATCCTTGCCTTGCAACAAGCTGTTTATCAATGGGATTTTCTGTGTATCATAAACTAAATAAGCAGCTTGTAAAATACCCTCTGCAGGCTTAGAAATGGCAATATTAATTTCCTTTGGATTGACTAACAGTTTTCTGGCTAAATCGCGGATTTTAGGAGGCATTGTGGCAGAGAAGAGCAATGTTTGCCTATTTTTAGGCAAAGTATTTACAATCTGCATAATATCATCGTGAAACCCCATGTCGAGCATGCGGTCGGCCTCATCCAAAATAAGATGCTTTAACGACGACATGCTTACATACCCCATAGAGATATGCTGTATTAGTCGCCCGGGAGTTGCCACAATAATGCTAACGCCCTGCGTAATGGCATTTTTTTGTCTGTCCCAAAGGCCGGCATCGTTGCCACCATAAACCGAAATGGACGAAACGGGTAGGAAGTAGGAAAACCCTTCCAGCTGTTGGTCAATTTGCATAGCCAGTTCGCGGGTTGGAACCAGAACAAGTGTTGTTACGCCTGAAGGATGTTGAGTAACCAGTTCATTTAGAACCGGTAACAGATAAGCCGCTGTTTTTCCGGTACCTGTTTGGGCGCAGGCTATTAAATCGTTCCCCTGCATAATAACAGGGATGGTTTGCTCCTGAACAGGAGTTGCATCTTCAAAACGCATGGCATCCAGTCCGTCGAGGACTTCAGCAGAAAAGCCAAACTCTTTAAACTTCAATGTTGTAATTGTTTAAATGTCATCAATATTGTTGATTTATTCCACATACAGCACCAGCCCTTTCAGGTATTCGCCTTCGGGATGATAGATGCTTACGGGATGGTCGGCTGGTTGTTCCAGCTGATGTAAAATTCGCACGTTACGGCCGGTTCGGGCGGCTGCTGAGAAAATGGTGGTTCTGAAAGCCTCGCGCGAAACCACCTGCGAGCAGGAAAAGGTGAATAAAATCCCGCCCGGCTTAATTTGCTCAAAAGCCCTGGTGTTTAATCTTTTATATCCCTGAAGAGCATTCTGAAGCACATTCAGATGTTTGGCAAAGGCAGGAGGGTCTAAAATAATAAGGTCGTACTTATGATGGGCCGAGTCGAGAAACTTAAAAGCATCCATAGCAAAGGCCTCATGCCTTGAATCGCCAGGAAAGTTCAGCTCAACATTGTCGCGGGTAAGCTCAATGGCACGCTCCGAGCTATCAACCGAATGCACTAAATTGGCACCGCCGCGCATGGCATAAAATGAGAAGCCACCGGTATAACAGAACATATTCAGCACATGGCGTTGGGCGCTGTATTTTTCAACCAGAGCACGATTTTCGCGCTGGTCGACAAAAAAACCGGTTTTTTGTCCTTTCTCCCAGTCAACCTTAAATTTAAGTCCGTTTTCCAAAGCTACATGGGATGCTGACCGGCCCCACATAAAACCATTTTCAGGCTCCAAGCCGGCTTTAAAAGGAAGGGTTCCCTCGGATTTGTTATAAATGGCTTTTAAATTCGTGCCTAAAACAACACGCAGTGCTTCAGCCAATGTTTCGCGAAGTTTATACATGGCCACGGTGTGCATTTGCACAACAGCCGTTCCATCGTACATATCAATAATTAACCCGGGCAAGCCATCGCCTTCGCCATGCACCAAACGGTAAGCATTGGTTTGGTTGTTAAGGGCTAACCCTGCATGGCAACGCAGATTCCAGGCTTCCCTTATTTTATTCTGCCAGAAGGTGTTACCAATCTCCTCCTTTTTAAAAGTAACCACCCTTACGGCAATAGAACCTATTTGGTAATGGCCCAGAGCGAGAAAATTATCATGCGAGTCAACCACTTCAACCAAGTCGCCTTCGTCAATTTTGCCGGATATGTTTTTAATGGCACCTGAAAAAACCCAGGGATGGAATCGTCGCAAACTTTGTTCTTTGCCTGATTTAAGAAATATTTTGGGAGTCAACATATTTAGAAGAACAAGTGAGTCTTTTACAATTGATTTTAATTATTGTACTGAACGCTTTTAACCTGGTGAGCCGGCTCAAGCAACATCAGTTCGTTAAAAATACATAGGGCAACCCAGGCATCGGTGGCAGCATAATCAATTTGAGCCGTAGTAAGCTCTTCTGCTTCCCAGTTACTGAGGCGCTGCCTTTTTGATACTCGCACATTCAATACTAAAGCTGCCAATCCTTTAAGACTAAAAACATCAATACCAAAGGCTTTAACCATATCCTGTAACTCAACAAAACCTCCTGGTTTAAACCTGGTCAATTTATTCAATCCTCTTAAATCGTCGCGAATACCTACACCAATTTTCAGAATGGTCTTATTCTCGAACAACCGTATAAGAGATACAGGAATGCCGGTTTTATTTAACCGGAAAAGGTAAGCCTCATCGTTGGTTGATATCTGCACCAACGAAATACGGTTTCCCTCTCCTTTTTTAAAAGATGGTCTGGTTTCGGTATCAAAACCAAGGTAACGCTCCTTTTGAAGTTTGGCAACAATACTATCAATAGCCGATGCATCTTCAACAACTGTAATCACTCCGCTAAACTGACTCAGCGGTAACTCTTCAATAGCTTCTTTACTAATACTGGAATCCATTCACTCAATATTATCATACAAATTATTATTTATTCTTTTTTCGTGAGAATAAATCGTTTTGCCAATCTTTGTTTCTTTCTTTAATATCATCATCACTAAAAGAATCATCTACCTCATCTGTCTGATTATCTTCAGTTTCGTCAAGGTCTTCGCCACTGTAGTAAACCTGATGCAAAGCCCGCAACACATTTACCAGTCGCTGCCCCCAATACAATTCAAACTGCCTGATTAACTCCACCAATGCATCGTTCATTATTTCGGTGGCAGCAGTTCTGTAATTTAGCAGAAAGTTTTTAACATCCTGATAAATATCTGCCAGGTTTTCGGAAACAGTTGATGTAAGCGGGGTTTCGCTTCGCTGCATATCAGGTGTAAACACTTCCAGATAATCGTCGAACCGACCCATTTTACGCATCACCTGGTACCGCACAAACTCGTAATCTTCTTCGGTTACAAAGCTTTCCAGAAAATCGTCGAGCATGTTTTCACCTTTTGGCAAAACAGATGCCTTTAAATACAACAATGGCAATATTTTTAAAGCTGTACCGATAAATGTTTTGCGATCCTGTTCAGGAACATTTTCGAGCCAGTTGCAAAACTCCCGCCCAACCGTTACAAACTCAATAACATTTCTTGAATATACTATGTGTTCAAACTGGTCATCCATGTTAAAAGTTTCACTTTTTAGTTGAACCTAACAAGGTACAAAGTTAATAAAATAGTGATGGCAAAAGGTACAATTCAATGAAATAGACAGATGGTTTAAGTGCGATTATAATAATAAAATTAAGATGAATAGATATAAGATATTTAGAGTGATAGATAAGATTTTCTAAATATATTAAATCAAAAATAACATGCTAATCTTTTAACCACTCAAGGCATCCATCCTGGTTTTCACCTACCATTTCAACATCTTCGAGCCATGCCAGAACTTTCCAAACTTTATCAGAATCAACATCGGGCATCATCACCAACTGGTCGGCCGGAAGTGGTTGCTTCAACAGTCGATTTTTTAATTTGTGCATGATGGCATCAAACTCCTTGTCGGCCAGCTCAGTTTTGCGCCGTTGAATGCAAACATCGCAAACACCGCAATGCTCGCTGCTTTTTTGTCCAAAATAACTCAACAGCAATTTACTTCGGCATATATGATTACTGGTGGCGTAATCAATAACGGCATCAACCCGCTCGCGGTATTGGTCTTTACGATTCTGATACACTTCGGGTGGCAACACTATATACCTTATTTCTTCGCGGCGTTGCAGGTAAGTAATAACCGGCGTATCACGTTGAGGAATATAGTGAATAACTTTAAATCTGCTTAGTTTTAAAAGCGCCTGATAAATCTCATCGCGCGAAGTATTGAGGCGCTTGGCCATTAACTCTTCATCAATGGCAGCATACTCGGTAAACAAACCTGTGTAACTGCGCAATAAAAGCTTAATAACGGGATCGAGCGATGCATTGGCCACCTGAAACTTATACAATTCGAAATTATCGAACAGCACCTTCACTTTTGAAGGTATATTCATCTCTTCAGAAAAAGCCATATATCCGGCGCGCTGAAAAATTTTAAGGCTATTAAAAACTGTTAGTGCATTAAAACCAAAGGCAGCACAAAAGCGTCCCATGTTGAAATCGAAATTGGCACCTTCGCCCGACCCCACGGCAACCTGAAAAAAATTGCCAAGCGCATCATATATACGTTTAATAACCTCGGGCTCAGGAAAAGTAACCGTGGCGCTGCGATTCAACTGCATTTTATCGGCAGGCGACCAAAGCAAAACAGCATAGGCTTTTTCGCCATCGCGCCCGGCCCTGCCTGCCTCTTGAAAATAGGCTTCGAGCGAATCGGGCGAATCCATATGTACCACAATGCGTACATCGGGTTTATCGATGCCCATACCAAAAGCATTGGTACAAACCATTACCCTTGTTATGTTACGCTTCCATCTCTCCTGTCGTTCATCTTTAACCTTTTGCGGTAACCCTGCGTGAAAAAAATCTGCCTTGATGCCATTTCGCAACAACAATTCGGCATACTCGCGCGTTTTTTTGCGGTTTCGCACATATACCACAGCCGACCCCTTAACCGATTCAAGAATTTTCAACAACTGCTCTTCTTTGTTTTCAGCGTGCCGCACCACATAAGCCAGATTGGCTCGCTCAAAACTCTTTTGAAAAACATTAGGCGCTTTAAAATTCAATTGCTTTTGAATATCGTCAACCACCTGAGGCGTAGCAGTAGCCGTAAGGGCAAGAACCGGAACATTGGGCAGCAGTTCTCTTACTTTAGCAATTTTCAGATAAGAGGGGCGGAAATCGTAGCCCCATTGCGAAATGCAATGAGCCTCATCAATGGCCAGCAGGTTTACTTTTAAATGGGGCAGCTTGGTTAGGAATAACTCGGTGGATAAGCGCTCGGGCGATAAATACAGAAATTTATAGTCGCCATAAATACAATTATCAAAGGCTGTTTGTATCTCTTCAAACGTTAAACCCGAATGAATAGCATGGGCTTTAATACCTTTTTTTTTGAGGTTCTCAACCTGGTCCTTCATCAACGCAATAAGCGGTGTAACCACCAAACAGATACCATCGTGCGCCATGGCCGGCACCTGAAAAGTGATGGATTTTCCACCTCCGGTAGGCATTAGGCCAAGTGTGTCGCGCCCCGCACCAACCGATAGAATAATATCTTCCTGAAGGGAACGAAAAGTATTGTATCCCCAGTACTTCTGTAAAGTTTGCCTGTATATGTTTACCGGATTATTCACATCTCAAATTTACAAAAGGCATTTTCGTGAACAAATTTTATGGAATTTTTATCTGTCGGGCATCCTTTACTAAGAAACTTTATAAATCTTATGTTGGGACTTTTATCAAGATAATTAGAATTGAAGTTTATGGAATCCCGAGTATCGGGATAAGATATTTAGAAGGATAGAGTAGATGATTCGGTTATCCGAACATATTCAGAATCTTAAATATCTTTTCTATCTATCTAATATCTAAACATCTTAAATCTGCAATTAATCGTTTACTTTATATCTTTACCATTTAAACCCAATCCTATGAATCGAGCCAGTTTAGAATTGAGGGCAAAACCAAATCAAAACACTCAGCCCGGCAAATGCCATCCTTTAGAAAAGATTTTCAAGTGGGTAAAAAGAAAAACCGCCCTGCTCCTTTTGCTGGTTATTGGCCTACAAATTAACCTCCTTGCTCAAGAACAGATTATAACTGTTAAAGGCACTATGAAAGATAATGATGGTAAGCCGTTACCAGGAGTTACCGTTGTTATAAAAGGTACCAGCAAAGGTACCGTAACCGATGTTAATGGAAATTACTCTATTAACGCACCTCTGGGCTCAACGTTGGTAATTTCGTTTATTGGCATGAAAACACGTGAAGCCATAGTTACCTTAACAGGACTTAATCCAGTGGGTACAAGAACCATCATTCCCTACAATACCGACCCCGAAGCTTCAAAACTTCAAAGTCAGCGCGATAAAGATAAAGAGCAGTTTGAGAAAGCCTACATCAGGCGCATGGAAAGATATAATGAGTACCTTAAAAAGCAATCGACCGACAGCCAATACGACTATATTTTACAACCCCTTGATACAGCTACCGACCGCCAAATAAAAAAATTGCTTAAAGAATACAACAGCTATACTTCAAAGCTGTACCTGAGAAAAATAGAACTCAACAGCTTTACTACAAAACTATTTGGTAATCTATTATCGCGAAATGGCGCTCAATCAAACGGTATCGCTCAATTTCGACCTTAAGGCCGAAGTTGTCGGAACCTATGAAGCACCTGCCGGAAATGCTTACCTTTATTACAATAAAGAAGTGAGAGACTGGGAAAAGGGCGAAGTAATTGAAATCACCGAAAAATAAGGAATCATCATTAATAAAAACCAATTTTTCCTTACCTTTGCCGAAATTTTATAAACGCCAAAAGCTTCTCCCATGTCATTTATTGAAGATAGAATTGTATCAGACGGCTTAACTTTCGACGACGTATTGCTAATACCCGCTTACTCTGAAGTTTTGCCACGCGAAGTAAACTTATCTTCGCCCTTTTCGCGAAACATTATGCTGAATACACCCATTGTTTCGGCAGCCATGGACACCGTAACCGAATCGCGGCTGGCCATTGCCATAGCGCGCGAAGGGGGTATCGGGGTTATTCATAAAAACATGACCATTGAGGAACAAGCCCGCCACGTTGAAGTGGTAAAACGTGCCGAAAATGGTATGATTTACAACCCTGTTACCATTAACCGGGGGCGTAATGTGGGCGATGCCTTACGACTGATGAGCGAATATAAAATTGGCGGTATTCCGGTTATTGACGAACATGGCTATCTGGTGGGAATTGTTACCAACCGCGATTTGCGCTTCGAAGCCGATATGAATCGTCTTATTGACGAGGTAATGACCAAGGAAAACCTGGTTACCACCACCCAATCGACCGATTTGGAAAGCGCTGCTGCCATTTTACAACGTCATAAAATTGAGAAGCTTCCGGTTGTTGATAAAAACAACAAACTGATTGGCTTGGTTACTTATAAGGATATTACCAAAGCTAAAGACAAACCATTTGCCTGCAAAGATACCAAAGGCCGTCTGCGTGTTGCCGGTGGCGTTGGTGTAACCTACAATACCTTTGAGCGGATTGAAGCTCTGGTAAAGGCCAACGTTGATGCCATTGTTATTGATACTGCTCATGGCCATTCAAAAGGCGTAATAGAAACGCTGAAAGAGGCCAAACGTCGTTTTCCCGAACTCGAAGTTGTGGTGGGTAACATCGCCACCGCCGAAGCAGCTCTCGACCTGGCTAAAGCAGGGGCCGATGCCGTAAAAGTTGGTATAGGGCCGGGGTCTATTTGCACAACACGCGTTATTGCAGGTGTTGGCGTGCCACAGCTGTCGGCTATTTACGAAGTTTCAAAAGCGCTTAAAGGAACCGGCGTACCACTTATTGCCGATGGTGGCTTGCGTTACAGTGGCGACATTGTAAAAGCCATGGCAGCCGGAGCGCACTCGGTAATGGCAGGTTCGTTGTTTGCAGGAGTTGAAGAATCGCCGGGCGAAACCATTATTTTTAACGGTCGTAAATTCAAAACGTACCGAGGCATGGGTTCCGTTGAGGCCATGCAAAAAGGCTCTAAAGACCGCTATTTTCAGGATGTAGAAGACGATATTAAAAAGTTGGTTCCCGAAGGTATTTCAGCCCGTGTGCCCTATAAAGGCACATTATTCGAAGTAATTTATCAATTAATTGGAGGTTTACGTGCCGGAATGGGCTATTGTGGCGCCAAAAACATTGAAGAGCTTCATAAAGCAAGATTTACCCGTATTACCCATGCCGGAGTTGAAGAATCACACCCACACGATGTAACCATCACCAGCGAAGCGCCCAATTATTCGAGATAAACTTACCAGTACTATTCATAAAAGCACCGGAAATTGATTATAGTCAATTCTCCGGTGTTTTTTGTTATTATCCAAACCTCATCTCACACCAAACGTTACAACCGTTGTAAAAACTGAACCAATATCAGATAGCTTTATCTTGAACCATTACCGCAAGGCCTTTATTTGGTTACCATTGAACTTTCAAAAGGACACAAAATCAATCAAATGCTGATTAAAAAATAGGGCTAACTGCGTAAAACTTTCTTCTTATGATATTGTTTCTTTTTAATAACCAGTAATGTCCATAAAAAATCAGGATTCATTAAATTAACGATTAATTCCGATAGATAAAGAGAACTATTTAAAACATATAAGGATTAAAAAACCTTAACTCATATGTCTTATATCTTTCTTTTAAGACTCATAAGGGTATTTTGTCGAACTATAAGGCGATTAAGTATCACATAAAAACTTAAAATATACATATATAACTCGGTATAAGAATCTTAAAACAATCCTTTCTTTGCCTGAAAGTTAGCAGCTAAACAATTATTCATTTCGATTAGTCTGTTAACATTAAAAATACTATTTTTAAGTGCTCTATAAAAAGCCAAACTTTACCTTACCAGTTTTATTCTAAGAGATTTTCGCAACTTTTTAAATACTCTATATGGGTTATTTACGCTTTTAAAACAATAACAGAACAGAACATAAACGCGGGAAATTTATTTAGGATTAAAATGCGAGGTTGAATTAAGTATTAACACTGCCCGATTTTATTGGACAGTTAATTAACCGATTAAACCACTAAATACTATACGGATGAAGACAAAACAATTGTTAATTACGAAATTGAGCGGATTACTGCTGGCAACAACCTTTTTTGCCTGCACCCAAAAAACGCCCGAACCGGAAAAAATCGTTTATGGCCCCATTAAGCAAGTTTATGAACTGCCTGTTGTTAAAGGTACCATTTATTATGTGGCCCCCGATGGTAATGCGGAGGCAATCGGCACCAGCATTAATGAGCCTACTACCATTGAAGCAGCCATTGCCAAAGTGGTTACTGGCGATGCTATTGTAATGCGCGGAGGTATTTACCGAACCGGTAATCTTACTTTTAATCAAAGTATTACCATTCAGCCATACAAAGATGAACAACCTGTTATAAAAGGCACACATATTGCTACCGACTGGCAAAATGCAGGTGAAAACCTTTGGGTTACCAACTGGGAATTCTTGTTTCCTGCCGGGCCTGAAGATTGGTGGAGAAGAGAGCGTGAGGAAAAATACACCCCCATGCACCGTTTCAATAACGATGGTATTTTTGTTGATGGACAGTTTCTTCAATCGGCTGGCAGCAAAGAAGAAGTTGACGCAGGCACTTATTTTGTGGATTATGACGCCCAACAAATATATATTGGCACCGAACCTGCTGGTAAACTGATTGAAATAACTGCTTATCGCAAAGCCATTTTCAGAACCACCGGCGAAGCCCATGGTAAACTTTCCGATGGCAGAGGCCCAATTATTCGCGGTATTGAGTTTACACAATATCCTGACACCATGGTTCATATCGATGGATATTACCCACAAGGCATGTCGGCCGAACACGAGCATGGGAAAGATGTAATTGGCACCGTTTTCGAAAATTGCACCTTCTCAAACTGCTTTCGCATAGGACTTTTTGCCATTGGCGACAGTCTTGTCATGAGAAACTGCGAAGTGCGTAACACCAACACCGAAGGAGTTTACATTGTTGCCTCATCGGATGTATTGCTGGAACGGAATATTTTTGCCAATAACAACATAGAAAAATGGACAGGCTTTTACCCATCGGCCGTTAAAATCTTTAACCAGACGCACAGAGTTGTTTGCCGCGAAAACCTGGTAATCGACCACCCATTCTCCAATGGAATCTGGTACGATGTAGGTAACGAAAATGGTATTTTTGTTAACAACCACCTTGAGAACGTGACCGGTGCCGGTCTCGATTCAACTGAACTCAACAGGAGATTCCGTGATAACAGCGCATTCTTTTTCGAAATATCCAAGGGAGCCATTTGCGCCGGTAACGTTTTTGTAAATTGCGACAAAATGTGGATTTTAAACAGCAGCGATGCTGAAATCTATAACAACACCTTTATCAATACCCGTGTATCATTCTCGCGTGACACCAGGGGCGATAACCAGGACCATTTTGGATGGCACATATTAACCGGACCGGGTGTGGAAGAACGTGAAAATCATGTTTTTGTTAATAACCTTATGGTTATGAAAGAAAACTATGCAACGCACATATTCCAGACCACACAACCACCACATATGTGCGAGCGCCTGAATCAATCGCAGTTAAAAGAACTTGATTACAACTATTATGTTCGCCTTACTCCTGCTGATACCATTGATGCTCCTATCGTATTATGGAGTCCGGCTCCCGGCAATGAAAATTGTTTTGCAAGAATCAATGCTCCAGAGGAAATAACTGCCATGTATCCCAATTTTTCAGTTAACAGCAAGTATTTAAAGAATTACGATGCGGCCATTTTTGTAGATGAAGCCAATAATGATTTCCGTTTGCAGGAGTCGTTTGCAAAAGAAACAACCGCCACTAAAATCCCTGAAAAAATCAGAAAAGTTATGGGCTTAAAAGATAGTGATGCCGATTTTATTGGAGCAAAACCGATGAAATAATCCTTTAGATTAAACAATTAAAGTATAACCGCTACTAAAAAAACATCCGATGAATAATTGGTCATCGGATGTTTTTTTAATCTTAAGCTTCCAACAACTATTTTCCAACCAATTTAATCTCTGTTACAACCGATTTCAATCCATCGGATTCAGCCATCAATTTAATTGAACCCGACTCACCCTTTTTAGCCTTAATAATTACAAGGCAATAACCATTAAAAGCATTTCTGCTGTGCGATGCAAATGAGGTCATATCGGTAGGGTCGCCATTATCAGTGGCAACTATCACTCCGGCGCCTTCCACGCTGAACGTTATCAGATTTTGAGCATTGGGAACAAGCAATCCGTCTTCATCGGTAATTCGTATGGTTACAAACGATAAGTCTTGTCCATCATTGCGTATTATGTTTCTATCGGGCTCGGCCAATAAACGATTCGGACTTTTTGTGGTACGAATTGTTGTTTCGGCCCATCGCTTACCGTTTTTATATGCAATGGCTTTTAGTTCGCCGGGTTCATAAACCACATCGTCCCAACGGAGCCTTGATTGATATAGTTCTTTTTTCTTTCTACCAAGCGATTGTTCATTGAGAAACAACTCAACCTCATCGCCCGAGGTAAACAAATGTACCGGAGTTATTAAACCCACTCTATCGGGCCAGTTCCAGTGAGGTAAAATATGAACCAATGGCAAATCGGGGCGCCATTGCGATTGATATAGGTAAAACCGGTCTTTTTTAAATCCGGCCAAATCGATAACCCCAAAATAGGAACTTCGTGCATTACCATACGGAGTTGGCTCGCCGAGGTAATCCCATCCACTCCAAACAAATCCCCCTGCAACATAGGGATGTTGCGCCTTGGTTGCCAACACCTTATCGGCCGACGACCCAAAATTAGCCGTATATAACTCATAAGCGCTCACATACATTTTTTCGAAATCGCCACCCTCTCCATCCTTAACTGGTGCGCTTATTTCAGGTGTTACAGGGAAAAGATAAGTGCCCCTTGTGCTTAAAGCAGCCGCATTCTCGCTGCTTAAAATAACTTTATCGGGGAAAGCAGCATGAAATGCCGGATAAAGCGGCGATGTTCTTATACCCTGTAAATGAGCATATGCCGGCGCATCGCGAATCCCCTCTCCTTGATAGTTAAGATTGATTACATCCATTGCGGCCGGAAACGGCATATGTGGTTTGGCATAATTCATTGAAGCTGTGGTTGGCCGGGTTATGTCTTCCTCTTTAATGATGTTATGCAAACGACTGGCTATGGCTGCACCTTCATCGCCAGTATATTGCTCGCCCACTTCATTTCCAAAGCTCCACATGAAGATGGATGGATGGTTTCGGTCGCGACGAATAAAAGCTCTTAAATCCTGCTCATGCCACTCCGGAAAAATAAGATGAAAATCGAGTGCAGCCTTCTTTCTCTCCCAAACATCGAACATTTCGTTAACCACCAGGAATCCCATCCGGTCGGTAAGCTCAAGCAACTCCTTAGCAGGCGGGTTGTGAGCCATTCGAATGGCATTGCATCCCATATCGCGCAACATTTCAAGCTGACGCTCGGCGGCACGCAGGTTAAAGGCAGATCCCAAAGCACCCAAATCGTGATGTTGGTTTACACCGTTGATGTAAATGCGTTCATCGTTAACGAAAATTCCATTTACAGCGTCGAAACGAAGTGAGCGAATGCCGAATGGGGTCTCATACCTGTCGATAACCTTTCCACTTTCGTACAAGGTGGTAACAGCTACATACATATAGGGCTTTTGCGTTGGAGGTGGCCCCCACAAACGTGGGTTTTTCAGTTCCAGAGTACTTTTAACCACGGCTTTCTCTCCTGCGCTGGTCATTAATATTAAAGGGTCGAAGGATGCAACTGCTTTGCCAATTTTTAAACCATCGTTGTTCAAATTAAAAATATCGGTAATAACCTTAATATCAATATTTCTATCGGAACTATTTTTAACATCGATGGCCAAATCGATGGTTGCCGATTTTTCGGAAACATCGCGGGTAGTAATAAAGGTGCCCCACTGACCAACATGAACCGGATTGGTTTTGGTAATCCAAACATTGCGATAAATACCACCTCCCGGATACCATCGCGAAGAGGAAGAAGGATTATCGAGCCTGATGGCCAACTGATTGTCACCTCCATATTGAATGTACGGCGTTAAATCAATGCGGAACGAATTATATCCATAAGGCCATCCGCCAGCTAACTTCCCGTTTATCCAAACCATTGCATACGCCATGGCACCATCTACATCCAGAAAAATATTTTTCCCTTTATCACTTGCCGGAATATCTAACTTGCGACGATACCAGGCTACACCTTCACTTGGCAAGCGCCCCATGCTGGCAATACCGGGCAAATCCTCAGTTATAAAGGGGCCGTTAATGGCCCAATCGTGCGGTAAGTCGATTAAATTCCATTGCGAATCGTCAAATCCTGCCTGAACAAAAGGAAAATCCTCGCCGGGGTTACCTACCGGACGGTTGAATTTCTTGTTTGGATTGTTGATAAAATCGTTTCCTGTTGGTAAAATCCAGGCTTTTAAAACCAATTGAGTGGCTTCAGTTGTTTCCGCCTCGTCGGGTTTAGCATCGGCTTCTCGCTCATCGAGATTATCGAGCACCTCGGGCCGCACATCGTAAATCAGATTATCGGCCATAGTAACCGATTCATATTTATAGAAACGCCAGCCGTTGTTGATGGAATAACGCTCTCGGCCGCCATTTCCCTTATAAGAAACCTGACACCCGGCCAGTATCCCGGTTAATATTATCAGTAATAAATATTTCATGTTAAGGTTAATATTTTTAAACACCACATTTCGTACCTGTTAAATTTTATTTTTGATGGACAGACCTCAGTCAATTGAGCTTGATAAGTTTCAAAAGCACTTGTTTCCCTTTACGGCCTATCCCAATATTTTTGGGACCACTTTATCAATCAATTTATCTAATATCTAAACTTCTTAAAATAGATACCCCTCATTCCATCAGCACGGTGGTAATACTTTTGGCGGGAATGGTCAACAATACTTTCCCGTTGTTAAGAATATCCTGTTGCTGCTGAACATTCACAAACTCCGATGTTGTATAAGCCATAGCCGATTGAACAGAACCCGGGTGCGATAACTGAACACCATCAATAGCCGACAATGAGGGATTGATGATTACCACCACCGTTTTGCCATCGCCTGAATAAGCAGTAATGTTTAGCGATACAGTTTTATCAGTCGTTATGGCAATACGCTTATAACCCGGCCTGATATGCTTAGAGAAATGCGAAAAAGCATACCCCCTTTTTAAAATGTTGCTGCGCGTAGTTCCCTTTTCGCCATCGCCCAAAAAGGAATAATAGCGCCTGATGTACCACCAAATATAAGCATTCCAGTTGTAACGCATAGCATCGTGCATGGTTCCTAACATTTGCATGGTTTCGTTCCAGATGGCTGCTTCAGAAGTGTTCCAGTTGTTGGTGTTTGCCCCACTGTTTTGGTTCATCAGGTATTCAGTCATCCATATTTCTTTGCCTTTCTGCTCGGCCAACGGGTACGATGCCAAGCCGGAACCGTAAATATGGCCAGCCACAATATCGAATTTACTAACTGCATCGGCATCATTCAACAAAACATCGGTAAACGATTGCTTAAAATTGAACGATTCGGCAGCACTGATTTTAGTATTTTTAATGGTTGATGCATGCTCCTTTATAAATGTGAGCATTTCCTGGGGAGTCCAGCGACAACTTTCGTAAGTTACAATAATATCGGGCTCGTTTTGAATGGAAACTGAATAAATGTTTACGCCCTGTGAATTCATATACTCCACAAATTTATTCAAATGTACCGCATAAGCGCCATAGTTTTCAGGTTTTAAGGCGCCATCAACCTGGTTGTTGTTGGTTTTTAATGCAGGTGGTGGCGACCACGGTGAAGCAATAATTTTAACATTGTATTTCATGGCTTCCTGCAAGGTTGATACCAGTGCAGGCCAATCGCTTTCGTACATTCCAATGCGTACCCGCATAATACTGAATCCCAGCTCTCCATCATCGGTTCCGAACACTTTCTTAACTTCGGCAGCATTTAAAAAATCAGATCCCCAAATCATATTGGCACCGCCAAAACCGGCTATGGTTTGAAAAACAACATCGGGATAAATTGCAAAATTAGTAATTTCCAAAACTTTAGCTGTTTGGGTCAATGTAATGGTATGTACCAGAGTTTCATCGGTAAGCGAACGAAGTACAAGTTTTTGAACGTTCTTGTTATACGAGTTGTTCTGCTTAAAACCAACTTTTATGGTTGTGGTTGTTTGAGCCTGTTTTTTTGAGCCAAAAGTAGCAGGTAAAATCTGGGTAATAAAGCTATTGCCTTCAACCACATCGCCCGCCACTACCGACCATTGTGTATAAGCCCAGTCGACCTGAATATTAACAAAGCCTCCGCCAACTGCTAACTCGGCATTTGGAATGGTTTGCTCTACAAACAATAATTGTGGTGTTTTAGCCATTTCGTCATCATCTTTTTTACAGGCCACCGAGAAGAGCAGAACAGATAATACAAATAAAAAATTTTTAAACAACTGCATAACATGAATTTATATTGGTTTCACAAAATTAGCGCTCAGAAACATACTGAATGACTGTAAGTTTCTGTTGATATTAAAATAATATAACTAAACACTATTGTCCGATAAAAAATCCATTCTTCGATTAAGTGCTTAAGCCGCACGGGCTCTTACTTTTTTTCTCCAGCAAAAAAAAGTAAGCAAAAAATG
>CAZFTD010000022.1:0-24943 GCA_964521525.1 uncultured Marinilabiliaceae bacterium
GCAAACGGCCTTATGAGCGCACCCGACAAGGCCAAATTAGACCGTGCCACCGGTGTAAAAGTGTCTTACCAATCATCGGCCCCGGCAAATCCGCAGTTTGGCGATATTTGGATTATACCCTAAACATTTAATTTTATGGCTATTATTGATAAAAACATACGTATTTTCAGAAATGGCGTTTGGGTTGATTTTTCGGCTACCAACGGCCAGTTTTTTACAATGGAAGGCCCAAATAAACCCTTTGCCAATGCACGGTTTTTTAATGGTGTTGATTGGTGCATACCATGCACCAGGTCAGAAGTGTGGAATTTGTTATTTGGGCCACTTAATCAAATTAATGTTACTTCGGTAACTACCGGCACATCTATTTCACGAACTTATGAGAGGATTTTTGATGGAAATTTAACCCTTCAAAGTAACAGTAACCCCTCACGGGTTGGGGTTACTTCAATAACCAATGAGCGCATTTCCTTTCATAAATATTCTTCCGGTACCTGGGAGGCTTATTTGGAGTTTACAACTGGCATTTCAGGTTTTGGACTGCTTTACGTTCGTGTTTATAACACCTAACTATCCAGTGCCAACTTTATTTCTTTTTCGCTTAGTTTGCGCCCTTTTTGTTTGGCTTAGTTGTTTTTTGTAACTTTGTAAAAAAGGTTTGTATGGCTTCAAATAAAGATATAGAAAACATTGTTAAAGGAGCTTTGCTTGGTGCGGGTTTGGGCTATGTTTTTAGTGGCCGTAAAGATGCCGCCTTACTTTCGGCTATGGCCGGGGCTATTATTGGCGTAGGGGTTGAAGGTATTGAAAAAGCAAAAAAGGCAAATATCCCAATTGTAACCGTTGAAAATGGCTGGCTTGTAGAAATTTCGCCAAATGGAGAAAAAAAGAAAATTGAAAAACTTAAAACCATTAACAAAAAAAACCTACCACAGCAGTTTAAAATCTAAAATGCCAACCAAACGATTAAGGATTATTGCCGGCCCTAATGGTTCAGGTAAAACCACCCTGATAGAACGGATTAAAAACAATGTTCATTTAGGTGTTTTTATAAATGCTGATGAAATTGAAAGCATCATCAGAAAAACTAAGAAGATTTCATTTTCAGCCTATAAAGTTACCACCACCAACAAGGAATTTTTAGATTTCACAAAACAAAACGGCTTTTCATACCTTGCTAATATAAATTCTAAAACAATACTTGTTTCAAATAACGAATTACACTTAAAAAATATTGATTCCTATATTGCTTCTGATATTGCGGCATTTTTAAGATATAAATTACTTCAAGCTGGTGAATCGTTTTCGTTTGAAACCGTTATGAGCCACAAAAGTAAAATTGAGTTTATTCAGCAAGCAAAAAAGCAGGGTTATAAAATTTACCTTTATTTTGTTAGCACAGAACACCCAAGCATTAATATAAACAGGGTGCAAATACGTGTTTCTTCAAATGGCCATTATGTAAGTCCTGATAAAATTATTGCCAGATATTACCGAACTATGGGATTGCTTCACAATGCCATTAAATTATCAGATAGGGCTTATTTATTCGACAATACAAATTTACCAGGTGTTTTGTTTGCAGAAATTGAAAACGGAAATTTGGGAACGCTTTTGTGTGTGCCCTCTAACGTTCCTAACTGGTTTTTGGAATACAAATAATTACTTACCACTCTAAAACCTTATTTACCTCTTCCCTGCTTAGTTTGCGCCCGTGTATTGGCGCATAGTGCATTGTCATATTAATAGAAGTGTGGCCCAATATTCGGGCCACCGCTTCTAATGGCAACCCTTTTGAAAGTAAATGTCTGGCCCGTGCATGGCGTAATTTGTGCGATGAAATATTATAATGCTTTTTTAAGTACCTTAAATAGTTCATGTAGGCTATTGGTTTAAAACTGTTCTCGTTTATCAGCTTTATAATATCCTGGTCAATGGGTATTAAAAACTGAATTTTAGTTTTATTCCGCTCTTTAACTATAAAATAATTGTTCTCGTGCTTTATAATGCTTTCTTTGGTGGTGTTTTTGGCATCGCAAAACGATAACCCGGTTAACAACTGCAACCGGGCAAAATGCTTGTAAATACAATCTTTTGAACTGCCGTTTATTTGGTTTAGCAAACTGTAAAAATCGGGCATTTTCTTTGGCTCTGCATTTGGTTTTCGTAGTATCTGCTTTGTATCAATATAATGAAATGGATTGCTTTTTATAACTTCCATCCTAAAAGCCTTATCAAACACAGCTTTTAAAAGCCCAAAACACCTTTTAAATGAACCAGGCTTGTATAACTCTTTTAACCGTAATAAAGCACTTTCAACCTGAATAGGTGTAACGGTGTGTATTGGTTCATTTTCGAGGTGGGTGATGCTTAACAAATTATTGTAAAGGCTTTTTATTTGCCCCAGGGTGTTTGCTTTATTGGTTAACTTTTTATCCTTAATAACCTTTAAAGCTATATCGTTAACCGTGGTATAATTCTTTTTAACTTCCAAACTTTTTTTAATATCCTGTAAATTAAGGCTGTTCTTTTCTTCCTTTAGTAAAAATATTGATTTGTAAACCCTTGTTCTTTCCTGCTGAATTAGTTCGTTTATTCCGGTATCTTTAACCGTTTGCCGGGCAGGGGTAAAATCCTTTTTTAAACACTTTAGGCCGGTACTGTATAAAATATGACCTTTTACACCTTCCTGTTTTATTCGTAAGTATAAGGTTACTGTATGTTTGTTTGTGCATTTGCGGGCCAATATACGCACATAAAACCGGCTGCCTTTCATGGCCTTAGTGGTTATTTTTGAAATGTAAAAATGTAGTTCGTGACACTTATATTTCATTTTCGCATTTTTTTTAAGGCTGCGAAAATGAGCATTTTTAACATCCCGGAAAACTTAATTTTGGAATAATTTTTTATTTTTGGTAAACCAATAGTTTTTTTACAAGGCAAAGGATAGGCGGTTAAACCAAATCTGTGCTTGCAAAAGGCACCTAATTAGGCGTTTTGGATATTACCAGGTGCCCTATTCTACAATGCAAGCATCGTTTATTATGACAATAGGTTTGTTTTAAATAAACAAGCCCTTGCGATTGAAAAGCGCTATTAATATTAATGCCCAGCTTTGACCAACTTTTGATAATGGAGTTGCTTTCGGGTTTAATGTCCTCCAGAAAATTAACCGCCCTGTTACAGAGTATCTCGTTGTTTCTGAGTTTCCCATAGGCAAAGATTACCGGTATTATGGAGTTGATGATAAGCAGGTCAACTGAGACTTTTCCCAATTGTTTTTTTTGGAATGGAGATTGTATGCCTGGTCGGTAATGAGTGTTCCAATATTCGCTGCCTTCCACATTAAACAATTCCATTAACTGAGCTTTATTTTCTATATTCAATATACTGCTAAAAAGCGAACTACTATTGTGAAAAAGCTTTGCCAGTTGTATAAGTCTGATTGTTGGGAAGTTTGAAGGGCGCAACCGTAAAAATTTCCACTGATGCTGTGAGATAGATGCCAGCTGGTATTTATTTGCAAGAAACTGGTACTCTTTCTGTAAACTTTGTACGTATTCGTCTTCATGAACCAGATGTGATAAAAATCCGGCCTGCCCTAAAAAAAGAGCTTCAAGGCGGAGCAGGTTATCATTGTTTTTTAACACCGTTTTCCATGGCGTTTGTCGGGCCAGTTGTTCAAAAGGTTGATTGTTGATGCCAAAGCCAAAGCTCCTTACCAGATAAATGTATAAAACTTCATCCCAGTTGTTTTGCGATTGCTGGAGCAGGTGCCTGATAACGGTCACCTTATTTTCAAGTTTTTCTACAACCATGCGTTCTATCCAACTTTGGATTTCTATTTGGTTAACATTAGCGATTCCGTGAGCGCAAGGTATCCAATTCTGGTTCTTTAGTAAGGCTTCATAATTTTTCAGATGGATTGATTCAATAGGTATTTCCCAAGTAGGAATTTCTATTCCTGCTGAGTTTTTTGTACTGGCATCATTTTGAAATACCACATGCAGAATTACGTTATCATAGGCTTTGTTCAGGTGATGTTCGTGTCGCTCCCAATCAGATGATTTATGGTGAATTTCAACATTCCCGGCCCACAGGGTATTGTCTATTTTAATTTTAGCGTTGAAAAAATCGGGTCCGGAATCAGTATTATGCAATCCGGGATGAATAATTTCGAGTGGTAAACCATTACAAGTTGAATAAAGGCCTGGTTTGTATAAACGAAATTTCCAAAGGTAATGCAACAATTCTTCAGTCATGGGTAAGAGTTTTTTACTAAGATAGTAAAATTAAACGAAAAACCATGATATGTATTGCAGCTCAGTGGCTTGGTTGCAGTTTAGATGGACAGTTTTTTATTTGCAACCACTACTGTCCGATAAATTTTTGGATAAGATGCTATAATGCTGACTAATAATATTTCAGGTACTTTTCTAACAATTGAGCCATTTCATCTCTTACTTCGATGGCTGCTTCACGTGCTTTAAGGGCAAAATCCTCACCCGCACCGGCGTAAATAATTTGCCGCGAAGAATTAACCAGCAATCCGCATTGGCTGTTCATGCCATTTTTAGCAACCTCGGCCAGGCTACCGCCCTGAGCACCTACACCTGGTACCAAAAGGAAATGGTCGGGTACAATTTTTCGAATATCGGCGAGCATTTCAGCACGGGTGGCACCAACCACATACATCATATTTTCCGGATTTCCCCATTTTGTTGACTGTTTTAAAACGCGTTCGAATAAATGCTCTCCATTTTCGGTCATGTATTGAAAATCGTCGGCACCTTTGTTGGATGTTAAAGCCAGCAGAATAACCCATTTGTCAACATAGGTTAAAAATGGTTTTACCGAGTCTTCGCCCATATAAGGGGCAACGGTAACGGCATCAAAATCCATGGCATCGAAAAATGCCCGGGCATACAAATTAGAGGTATTGCCAATATCGCCTCGCTTGGCATCGGCAATGATAAAAATATCGGGATAATTGTAACGGATGTAATTAACTGTTTTTTCAAGACTGTTCCAGCCGTTTACCCCCAGACTTTCATAAAAAGCCAGATTGGGCTTGTAGGCAACCGACAAGTCGTGCGTTGCATCAATTATTTCCTTGTTAAAAGCGAAAATGGGGTCGGTGGTGTCCAACAGAAAACGTGGTATTTTCTGAATGTCGGTATCCAAGCCAACACATAAAAAGCTTTTTTTAGCTTTAATCTGGGAAAACAGTTCGGCTGAAGTCATTGGTGTTGTTTTTGATATTAACTAATGATAATTTTTTTTAAGACAAGAGACATAAGACTAAAAGACATAAGAAGGTAATCGCTGCCGGTTTTCAGTTGTTTGCTGTTAATTTACCAGGAACAAAGAAACTTCTGCCTTCAGGCTATTGCATTCTATCTTCAGTCTCCGGTTTCCCTTTCCGCTACGCGGAACTCCACTACGTTACGCTTCCGGTTTTCGGCCTCCGGAATCACAATGCTATATTTCACTTTCTTTCAGTCTTTCGGCATTTTCTTCCATTTGCAACTTGTCAATAAGTCCTTGCAAATCGCCATCCAATACCACCGGTAAATTGTACAGTGTAAAGTTTATTCGGTGGTCGGTTACTCTACCTTGCGGGTAGTTGTAGGTTCGGATTTTAGCTGAGCGGTCGCCGGTTGACACCATTGTTTTCCGCTTTGAAGCTATTTCATCGAGATATTTTTGGTATTCGAGGTTGTAAATTCGAGTGCGCAACTCGGCCATGGCTTTGTCGAGGTTTTTAAGCTGCGATTTTTGGTCCTGACAGGTTACTACAATACCTGTTGGAATGTGGGTTAACCGAATGGCCGAATAGGTGGTGTTAACCGACTGTCCGCCCGGTCCTGAGGAACAATAGGTATCTTTGCGAATGTCTTCATTACGGAGCTGAACATCGAACTCTTCCGCTTCGGGCAAAACAGCCACCGATGCTGCCGAGGTATGTACCCGTCCCTGGGTTTCGGTTTGAGGAACGCGCTGTACGCGATGAACGCCCGATTCATATTTTAAAATGCCATAAACGCCATCGCCGGTAACATTAAATACAACCTCTTTGTATCCACCGGCAGTTCCTTCCGAAATGTTGGTTACTTCAACGCGCCACCCTTTTCTTTCGCAGAATTTTGTGTACATGCGGAATAAATCGCCTGCAAAAATAGCTGCTTCATCGCCACCGGTACCGCTACGAATTTCAACTACCGCGTTTTTAGCATCCTGAGGGTCGGAAGGTAATAGAAGCAGTTTTATCTCTTCTTCCATTTGCGGCAAACGCTCTTCCATTTCGTCGAGTTCCTGGCGGGCCATTTCGCGCATCTCGTCATCAGTTTCTTCTTTTAATAGCGCTTTGGTATTCTGGATGTTTTCATGCAGGTTTTTGTATTCTTTAGAAACCGCCACCAATTCTTCCAGGTCTTTGTATTCTTTGTTGAGTTTGATGTAACGCTTTGTGTCGTTGATAACCGACGGGTCGGTTAGTTGTTGTCCAATCTCTTCGAATCGCAGCCTGATGGCTTCCAGTTTTTCGAGCAGTGAATTATTTATTGCCATATTATTTTTGTGAAAAATGCTGTATAATTTTATTGAACCCCTGATTTGTGAAGGATAAATCATGAAGGAGGCGTTTGAACTCGCTTTTTAGGCTTTTATCCTTACATTATATTTATTACAGCGGTATCTAATAAAAGAACTCTCCGAATCCGCTTCGGATGGTAAGTTTGGCTTTTTCGGCCTGTTCGCAATGGCCTACAATTTTACCCTCAATATTAAAAGCAGCGGCAATGCTGATGATTTCATCGGCCAATTGGGGTTTAACATATATCTCAAGTCGGTGTCCCATATTAAAAACCTTGTACATTTCGCTCCAGGGTGTTTGCGACGACTCCTGAATAATTCGGAACAACGGAGGTACATCGAAAAGATTGTCTTTAATAATGTGCAGGTTATCTACAAAGTGAAGTACTTTGGTTTGTGCGCCTCCTGAGCAATGCACCATGCCATGTATCTGGCCACGATAATTTTCCAGTATTTTTTTTACCACTGGTGCATATGTACGTGTGGGCGACAGAACCAGTTTGCCTGCATCAATTCCCAGCTCTTCAATTTGTTGGGTAAGGCTGTAGTTACCTGAATAAATAAGGTTTGAAGGCACCAGCGGGTCGAAGCTTTCGGGGTATTTGGCTGCCAGGTAGTTGGCAAAAACATCATGACGGGCCGATGTTAACCCATTGCTTCCCATTCCACCGTTATAATCATCTTCGTACGAAGCTTTGCCGTATGAAGAGAGTCCAACAATAACATCGCCTGATTCAATGCGGTGATTCGAGATCACGTCCGAACGTTTCATGCGGCAGGTTACTGTGGAATCGACTATAATTGTACGCACAAGGTCGCCCACGTCGGCTGTTTCGCCACCGGTGGAATAAATAGAAATGCCGGCATCGCGCAATCGGGCCAGAATTTCTTCGGTGCCGTTGATGATGGCCGAGACAACTTCGCCTGGAATCAGGTTTTTATTACGTCCGATGGTGGATGACAACAGAATATTCTCAGTGGCACCTACGCACAGTAAATCGTCGAGATTCATAATGATGGCATCCTGGGCTATTCCTTTCCAAACTGACAGGTCGCCGGTTTCGCGCCAATATAGATAGGCCAGCGATGATTTGGTGCCGGCTCCATCGGCATGCATAATATTACAATACAAAGGGTCGCCGCCCAGAATGTCGGGCACAATTTTACAAAAAGCTTTGGGAAACAATCCTTTGTCGATGTTTTTAATGGCCTGATGCACATCTTCTTTTGATGCCGATACGCCGCGCTGGTTATATCTTGAATCGGGATTCACTACTTAACGGTTTAATTCGGGATGCAAATTTAGTATAATCTTTTGGCATCGTCAAATGATTCCAATGCATATAGGGGTAAGCAAAATTAAGGGTGCTTTTCAGAAGAAAAAAGAATAAAAGCGTAAAAGCAAATTGTTATTTACATCAGTCTATAAACCCGTTTGCACGCTAAACTCAACCCGGTTATTTAATTTGCGGGCAGAATCCTGGTCGCGACGCATCAATCGTTGAATAAATGATTCGGAAAGTACATCGTTTTCACGTACAAAGGTATATTTTCCTGCAATAGCAGCAGTAACCGTTAATGGCTGAGAGCCACCAACTCCGCGAGCCGAAAGGCGCTCGGCTGCTATTCCCTGAGAGGTTAAAAACTGCATAACCGACTCAGCCCTTTTTTGAGAGAGTACGATGTTTTCGGTTTCATCGCCACGAGCATCGGTGTGTGCCAGGATATTTAACCGGATAGTTGGATTCTCGTTAAGAAGTGAAACCACTTTTGATAATTCCTGACGGGTAGTATGCGTGAGATCCCATTTGCCGGCATCAAATTGCACATTATCGAAAACCAATGGGCGCCTGGCACTGGCCAGAGATATGTTCAGGTTGTATTGCCGGCTCTCTTTAATGCCAATGGTCGATATTTTTTCACGATGGTTAAAATAGCCCGGAGCTGCTGCCAATACTACATATTCCACATCAGGTTTTAATAGTGCGTTAAAGGTTCCGGCTGCTTCAATGTTTATGCGCATATTGGTTCCATCGGTACCAACAATGCGAACAATTGTATTTTCTGGTACCGGCTGATTGGGCCCTGCATCCAGAGTGCCCGATAATACGGCTTGCACAACAGGAAGAGAGAAGCTGTAGATATTATCAATGCCACGGGCATTGTCGCGCGAACTTGAAAAGAAGCCTGATTCGCGGCCTTTATAAAAGGTAATGCCAAAATCGTCGGACATGGAATTGATGGGGGTGCCCATATTGGACACCTGCCAGGAGTCGTCTCCTGTTGGTGTAGCCATATATAAATCCAATCCGCCAAATCCTATATGCCCGTTCGAGCTGAAATACAATACGTTGTCGTGGCGAATGTATGGAAATAATTCATCGCCAGGGGTGTTGATATAAGGCCCCAGATTTACCGGTATACCCCATTGTTCGTTGTTTGATTTTGACACTTTCCAGAGGTCTTTACCTCCATAGCCACCTGACATATCGGAAACAAAAACCAAAGTATTGCCATCGGGTGAAATGGCCGGATGTGCAAAAATTAAACTGTCGGGGCCCAATGCAACTTTTGATGGTTCGCCCCATCGGCCACCCATTCGTTTCATGTTCCAGATTTCGGCGCCCATTGGGCCGGCGTTATCGAACCGGCAGCGAGTAAAATAAGCTTCTTTCCCATCGTCGGTTAACGATATAAAACCATCCTCCCAGGAGTTGGTTAATTCCTGCTCGAGCAACAATTCTGGAGTCATCCATTCTCCTTTGGAGTCCTGACGTACTGAAAACAGAACCGAGGCTCCCTGACCGGTAATGCGATTCAGGCTTTTTTTCTTCTTTTTGGCATTGCGCATGGAAGAGAAATAAAGTTGCGATGGGTCGTTGGGGGCAATGACAGGTGCGTAATCGCTGAAACGGGAGTTCAGTTTTTTTACAACTTCCACTTTATACCTTGTTGGAGGCGGGGGGTTAAGCGCCAACCGGGCCGATGCAAGTCCATTTACGGCGAGGATATCGCCGGTTACTTCGTTGAGGTACTCCTCGTACAAAATGATAGCCTCCTGATAGGCTCCGGTTTTTAAAAGAGAGTGTGCCTGAAATAGTTTAGCCCTGCGGTCGGTATAACCAAACCGAATGGCTCTGCCATAGGCTACTGCAGCTTTACGGGGTTGATTGGTGTGCCGGTAACTTTCGGCGAGATAAAATGAAATTTCGCCTTTGTGAAAGCGATTATCTTCACGTTTATAAGCTTTTTGCAATAAATTAATGGCACGGTGGTATTCGCCAATGTCATAAACTTTTTTGGCCGAACCCATACGGTTTTTAGAAGCACACCCTTGCAATAAAAACAAGGCCGGCACCAGAACTATAATTATGATGGAAAACAAGTTGCGCTTCATGGCCATAAAGATAATTACTCTTCAGATTTTTTAGGTATTAATTGATAAAAACGTTAGGTGTGGTTATTTATTTTATGTAAAAATCCTGTTCCAGGTTAATTTGTGGAACAGGATTTAAAAAAAAAGAATTTTAACGGAAACAATAATTTGATTTTCCTACTGATTTTTTATGATGACAAGTCTCTAAATATGAATAACTTCCCCGTAAGCAGCGGCAGCGGCTTCCATAATGGCTTCTGACATGGTTGGATGCGGATGTACTGCTTTTATTAGCTCCTGACCGGTTGTTTCGAGTTTGCGGGCGGTAACCAGTTCTGCAATCATTTCGGTAACATTGGCACCAATTAAATGAGCTCCCAGTAGTTCACCATACTTTGCATCGAAGATGAGTTTTACAAATCCATCTTTTTGACCTGCAGCACTGGCTTTTCCAGATGCAGAGAAAGGAAATTTCCCGATTTTAAGTTCGTAACCTGCCTCTTTAGCGGCTTTTTCTGTCATACCAACAGAAGCCACTTCGGGTGAAGTATAGGTGCAGCCGGGAATATTGCCATAGTTGAGTGGTTCGGGATGATGACCTGCAATTTTCTCTACACAAATAATTCCTTCGGCAGATGCCACGTGTGCCAGGGCCTGGCCGGGAACAATATCACCAATGGCATAGATTCCGGGAACAGAAGTGCGATAGTAATTATCAACTTTAATGCGACCATTTTCAACGGCAACGCCAGCTTCTTCCAAGCCTAAACCATCAATATTTGGCGTGATGCCAACAGCTGACAATACCACATCAGCTTCAACAACTTCTTCCCCTTTTTTAGTTTTAATGGTTACTTTAACCTTTTTACCGGAAGTGTCGACTTTGGTAACCTCAGAGCTTACCATAACCTCGATTCCAGCTTTTTTAAAAGAGCGGGCAAGTTGTTTTGAAACTTCCTCGTCTTCGAGGGGTACAATGTTATCGAGATATTCAACCAAAGTAACTTTAGTGCCAATGGTACTGTAGAAATAGGCAAATTCGCTTCCAATGGCTCCGGAACCAACCACAACCATAGATTCTGGCTGTTTTTCGAGGGTAAGGGCTTTGCGGTATCCTATAATTTTCTCACCATCCTGAGGTAAATTAGGAAGTTGGCGGCTACGGGCACCAGTTGCCAGAATAACATGAGGGGCTTCCATCACGAGACTGGAACCATCTTTTTTGGTAACCTCAACTTTTTTATCAGCAGTTAGTTTTGCAGTACCCTCTATAACATCAATTTTATTTTTCTTAAATAAAAACTGGATGCCTTTGCTCATGCCATCGGCAACGCCCCGGCTACGGTTTACCATAGCACTAAAATCGGCATGCGCATTACCGTCAATTTTAATTCCATAGTCTGAAGCATGAGTCAGATATTCAAATACCTGAGCGCTCTTTAGAAGCGATTTGGTAGGTATGCACCCCCAGTTAAGACAAACGCCCCCCAATTCGGCTTTTTCAATAACAGCTGTTTTTAATCCCAATTGTGAAGCTCTGATGGCAGCAACATAGCCACCGGGGCCACTGCCAATAACCAGCAAATCGTAATTCATATTCGATAAATATTTATAATACAAGATACAAAAAAGTTAACAGACCCAAATTGGTTATAGGGCCTGTTTCATAACATATAACCAAGAAACAAATATTGCAGTTAATGGTTCATAAAAAAACCGGCAGTAAAAAGTTCTGCCGGCTTAATATAGAGGGGGATATTCTTTAATTAAAAATCTCTTCCAGTTTTTGCTGAAGCTGGTCGCCTTTAATATTAACAGCCAATATTACGCCGTTTGGGTCGAGCAGATAGGTGGTTGGAATGAAACGAACACCATAAATTTCAGCAGAAATTCCTTTGTCGTCAATCAGTTGTGTCCAAACCAAACCATCTTCCTCAATGGCCTTTAACCATGCATCACGGTCGTTATCAACTGAAACGCCCAGAATGGTAAATCCATGTTTGTTAAATTGGTTGTATTTTTCAACCATGATGGGGTTTTCGCGCCGACATGGCTGGCACCATGATGCCCAAAAGTCGATTAATACATAGGAGCCTCTCAAAGAAGTAAGCGTAACGTTTTCTCCATCTTTTGATGTTAGAGTAAAATCAGGGGCAACACGTCCAACCTGAAGCTGTTCGAGTATCTGTATGTTATTGGAAAGTACCTTGTAGTAATTGTTGGCGGTTAGCTCAGGATTTAAAAGGTTAAGCACTTCTTTTTGCTGCTCAAAGTCATCGTTCATGAAAATATTCAGAGCCAGGTATGCAGCCACGGGCGACGAAGCATTTGATGTAATAAATTGCTTAATATTCTCTTTGCGGGTAACTTCGAGTGCGTTGAATTCATTTCTGATGGCATTGGCTTTATCTTGATCGCCAACACCTATAGCTTGTTGGTATTGGTCTCTTAATTCAAGCGTCTTATCATCAAACAGTTTCATTTCCTGCTTAAATGCCTGATAAGTATCGTTTAAAGGTGAGCCTTTTACTTCGGCTTCCGATAACTTTGTGGCATCTCCATTAATGGTGATGGTTTTGTTTTCGCCAAAGAACTGGAGAAATTGCCTTTGTCCTTCAATTTGAATCAGCAACATAGCTGGTTGTTCCAGTGTGCCATTGAGCGAGAATTTTCCATCGATAACCATAGCAGTATCAAGCGGAACTGCTTTTTTGCCATCGTAAAACGACAGGATTACAGGATTTTGTATATCTCCACTTAAAACGCCATTAATTTCAAAGCTTTTTGTTGATGACTTGCAACTACTGAGAAGAGCGATAACTGCAATAATAAAAAGGGTTTTGTTCATTTGTAAAGGATTTTGATAATGCTAAATTTATAGTTTGGATTGGTATACAAAAAGCAACAATGCCACTTATTCTTTGAATAAGTCTGGATTAATATCTACAGCCAATAGGGGGGAGGGTTAATTTTAAACCAAAGCTATGGTTTTTACATGATAAATTGCAATAAATTGCAATAAAAAACATCACTAACCGAGCATCCTTTTTAGACAAACATTTGCAAATGAAACGAACTTTTATAGCGATACCTGTGTCATCAGAATACGGGCTTTCCCAAAAGCTAAAGATTTTCTCAACGGGAAATTGGGGTGCCAACATTAAGTGGGTGCCATCTCACCAATGGCATTTTACTTTGGCTTTTTTGGGAGAAACAACTTATGAAAATGAAGTAAAGGTGAAATCCATTCTTTCATCTTTGGTTGCGGGAATAAAGGCTTTCGATATCAGCTTCGATGGTATTGGCTTGTTTCCGCACAAAAGAAACCCCAAAGTTATTTGGGTTGGAATAGAGAAAAGTCCTTTCATAGAATCAATTGCCAATAATATTCACCATCAACTGAAAATTGCAGGGGTTGATTTTGACGCTAAACCATTTGTTCCTCACCTAACCATAGGACGTGTTAAACAACTTATGAGTCAGGAAGATTTCAAACGAAGATTTGAGTCCTGCGTAATTTCAAGTCCTATAAAAACTCCTCTGAATGAATTGGTGTTCTATCAAAGTGTGCCTGAAAAACATGGACCTGTTTACCAGGCTTTAGTAAGTTGGAAATTAGCGTGATTCCGGGTTATTTTGCGCTAATTGTAAGTTCAAGTATTAAAATACTTTTCGGATTAAGAATAACATTCCCAAGGCCCGAAGAGATTTCACCTGAGATTACATTTACCACTTGTTCAACTTTACCAACTGTGGCATTGAAGCGGTTTGATTCAAGCCGTCGTGGCGAGTCAGGGTTGTTATTGATTATTACCAGCAGTTTCTTTTTGTCGGAGCATCTGAAATAAGCATATACATCATCACGGGGTTCAAAGTGAATGGTTTTGCCTTTCATGATTTCAGGATTGTTCTTCCGATAATTAAGCAATGTTGTTATAAATCTAAGCCCATCGCGTTGACGTACCAAAAGCGTACCCGGATTAAAGGCACTCACCTTATCGTTGCTCCAGCCCCCGGGAAAATCGCTTCTTACAAAACCGGAACCTTCGAGAGCTAATCCTTCCATTTGAATTTCACTGCCATATAAAAAAGAAGGTATTCCTCTAACGGTGAGCAGGAATCCCATGTACATTCTGAATATGGCAGGGTCTTTATCGGCCAGGGTGAACAGGCGTGTCAGATCGTGCGCATCGCCGGGAACAATTATCTGGTTAGATGGATCGTTGTAAATTAAATCGGCAGCAATACCTTTATAAATATCCATAAGGGCTTCATTGGTTTTCTGGTATTCGGCAAAAGCATCCATTAACCTGTTGTTGAGGGGCATATCGGTAATGTGCGTGAACCATGGTTTTTTCCCGTTGCCTTCTTTCCAATAATGGTTGTGTACCACCATATCGGTTTGGGGAGCACCTATGAGATTTAAACGGGGATATTCTTTTTTTATCGCATCAGTTAATTCACTCAGCAGTTGAGGTGAGTTCAGATGTGTTTTTTCAATTCGAATGCCGTCAACCCCAGAGGTTTCAATCCACCAGATTACATTTTGTATCAGATACCGCCTGACGGTTTCCAGTTCATGATTTAAAACCGGGGTGTCAAAAGCTTCCCAAACTTTGGTGTGGCGGTCCAAATCTTCTTTACTGGCATAGGGATCGGCAAAAACAACCGGGTTTGGAACAGGAGGCTGGGTGGCAGGGCGTTGATGCAACCAGTCGAAAAATGGTGGTTTTTGAGCCAATATGTGCTGGTTACCTATTTTATGTAAAACCTGGGTTAAAATAACTTTCATTCCTTTTTCCTGATAGGTGGTAACCATTTTGCGTAATTCATCGGCATTCCCCAGACGTGGATCTATAGTGTAATGATTGGTAGGTGAGAATTTATCGTAAGAGAGCACCAATTGGTTGGACTCGTAAAGAGGCGTAAGGTCAATGGTTGTAATGCCCAGATTGGAAATGTAGTTGACAGCATTGGTTATGCCATTTAAATCACCTCCATGCACGCCCGAAGGGTTCATTCGGTCGGCCCTTTCAAAAAAACCGGCAGCATTATCGTTGGCAGTATTGCCGTTAACAAAACGGTCGGGAACTATTTGATAAATGGCATCGCTGCCATTAAGCAGGGGAGTGTTAGCAGGCGGACGTCGCCGGCTGAGCGACAGAATAGGACCTGCAATAGTGCGGTTACCTCTGGTTAAAATAATAGGAACGTTACCAATGCTGGCCTGATTGGAAATTTCTATTTCGACAAAAAGATAGGAGTTATTTTGGCCTGGAAACTGACGGATAAGCGAAATGCCCGGAGATGTAATAGAAGCTGTATTAAGGGCCATTTCGGTACCGTGCAATAACAACAGTAAACGGTTATTCTCCATTCCAATCCACCAATTCTGAGGCCAGCAAAATGTGCCGGCTGCCCTTATCTGTGCAGTTGAAGGACTAATTGATAATGTTAGCCAGGTTAGCAGAATAATAACAAAATTCCTCATTGGTTACCTAATTGAAATAATTCGCTTTTTTTACCATAAAGTTACTGATAACATGAAACGAGCCATGTTGAGCGCTTCGATACACAGGTACATGATTATTGGCGAGTTTCATCTGGTAAATTAAAAACAGAAATATAAACAGATGAAAAAAGCGGGTGATAAATATAATGAATTCTATCTTAGATATTATTATTTTAACTTTTTATAAACCTGATGCCATATTGTTAAACCTTTAACGCTGTTGATAGAATAAAATTGCCTTTCATAAAAATTGAAATATTTGGCAATGATGCCACTTCTTGTATAACAAATTATTTGCCAAATTACAAACATTAAAAAAGGGAGCTTTCTCCGAAGAAAAAGTCTCCCTCACGACCATTGAAGGAATGGTTCGTTTGTTTTTGGTTTTTGCTATTTGTGTATAGTAAATACAATGTATTCCCAGGGCTGTAGAATCTGACCTTCAACAGGGAATGCTATTTCACGATTAGTGAAATATTCGGCATAGCTGTCTGATGGTAATCCGGGGTTTGCCATCAATGGAGCTGATTGACCAGAGAGGTTAAAAAATGCAACAACTACGTTATCGTCTTTTTCTCTTGTAAAACCTAAAATTTGTTCAGGTGCGCTGGTTTCAAGGATTTTCATTTTGCCACCTGCCAATCCATTCCAAAGAGCACGATTCTCTTTTTTCAATTGTATTAAAGATTGGTAAAATGTCGTCATAGAAAGGTCGGCCCATTCCACTTTGTCTTTCTCAAAAAACTCAAGTCTTTTATTTAGAGCTGCTTCCTGACCAGTGTAGATAAGCGGCATGCCTTCAATTAAAAAAGTTAGCGCTGCAAAGGTTTTCGCTGCTTGCCCCATGCGCTCATATTCAGTTCCGTTCCAGCTGTTCTCGTCGTGGTTAGATGTAAAATGCATAGGATAACTGCCCACGGGATATAATGTATCCGCTTTTTCGAAATAGGCTTTTGCATCGGTGGCAGTAAGTTCACCTTTAGCTATACTGTTCATAATATGGTGAAACGACCATCCATAGTTTGAATTAAATGCGTTGTTCAACAAGGCTTTAACATCCTCATCTTCGGCCAGCATATAAACCGGTTTAATTTTATCGAGCGTTACCCGGGCGTTTTCCCAAAAATCAACGGGCACCATCCCTGCAACATCACATCTATACCCATCAATATTGGCTTCTTTTACCCAAAACTCAAGCGCATCGGTCATAGCTGCGCGCATTTCCAAATTGTTATAGTCGAGCTGCACCACATCTGTCCAGTCGTAGGGCGCAAACATGTTTCCAACCGAATCTTTGGCATACCACGCAGGGTTGTTGGTTACCCAACTGTTGTCCCATGCAGTATGATTGGCAACCCAGTCGATTATCACTTTCATGCCAAGTTCATGGGCTTTATCAACCAAAGCTTTAAAATCATCAAAAGTGCCAAATTCGGGGTTTACTGCTTTATAGTCTTTAATTGAGTAATACGACCCCAGAGTTCCTTTTCGGTTAAGTTCACCAATTGGATGAATGGGCATCAGCCAAAGAATATCCACTCCAAGTTCTTTCAATCTTGGCAGATGTTCGGCAAAGGCATTAAAAGTACCTTCTTCGGTAAATTGGCGAACATTCACCTCGTAAATTACGGCATTATGGCTCCATTCGGGTACAGGCGTATTGCTGGTAGCCAGCGATGAAACCTGTTGCGTTGGTTGTTTGCCTGAATGACAGGAGGATGCGAAAATTGCTAAGGCTAATAGCCAAAAGGATAATGTTTTAATCTGCATTGTATGGTAGTTTTTATTGAATGATAATATTTGCCTGCTCTCCTTCCCAGCTGAATGGGAGTGAAAGTGTTCCGGTTTGCTTATTATAAATAAAACTCTGTTTTTTCTTATTAATAGTGACTTTTTTGGGTGTCTGTTTCATATTCTGTATCTCAAGAATGATGTATCGTTTACCTGTTTTGGTGTCATTGAAGCTGCCTTCTTTGGAAATGTTGATGGATAAACGTGAACCGCTAAAGTCGGCGTTGAACTTTAATAATTCAAAATTTCCATTATTTAATGATTTGGCATCTTTCCCATCGTCGTGAAACATCATGCCACTGGCTTTGGGTACATTCTGATGATGGTAGTATCGTACCAAAAGGGTGTCGGTAGTGTAATAATCGGTTGACGACATACTGTTTACCATTGGTATAAAGCTACCAGCCTTTACAAATACTGGTATATCGGAAAAAGTTGTAGGTACCTGATGCCATTTTTTTCCTGTGTAAGTTTGATTGGTGAAGAAATGAAACCAATCGCCATCGGGCAACCAAACTTTACGTTCGGTACTTCCTGGTTCAATTATAGGCGCCACTAAAAAATTATCACCCCAGTAATATGTATCGAAAATATCCACCAAATTTTCATCGTCGGGATGCTCGTACATTAACGGACGGGCAAGAGGAATACCCGATGTTGTTTGTTGCCACGCCATTGTGTAAAGGTAAGGCAGCAATCGGTAACGGAGTTTAATAAATTCGCGGATTACAGACTGCGCCTGCTCGCTGTAATATATTGGCTCACTGGGATGTGTTTCTCCATGTGGCCTATAAACGGGGTTAAAAACGCCAAACTGCAACCACCGAGTAAAAAGCTCATCGTCCATTTGGCCGCCGGCAAACCCCCCTAAGTCGCTGTGCATGTATGGAATCCCGCTCAGCGACATGCCCAGCATAATTGGCAACTGAGCTTTAAAGCCATCCCATGAGCGAGATACATCGCCCGACCATGGAAATACTGAGTAGCGCTGACTACCGGCATAACCGGCACGGTTCAGAAAAAACAAGCGTTCGTTGGGGTAGTGTTCAGCATAGGCATCGCTCAGCATTTTACTCCAATAATGGCCGTAAATATTATGCAACTGGTCTGAAGTGCCTTTTGAGTAATAAATTCCTGACGGGTGTTTTTCGGGCTCACCCAAATCGCCCCACCATCCGGCAACGCCTTGTTTTTTTAGCGGCACGTGTTTTTCCCAAAACCATTTGGTTGCCTTTGGATTAAAAACATCGATAAGAGACGCCGGACCAAACCAAAATTCATCGATAACAAAAGATTCGCCCTGTTTGGTTTTGCCAAACAAGCCTTGTTTGTCGGCTTCGGAATAGTTGGCCGAATTGGTAAGAAAAAAGGGTTCGGTAATTAAAATGGTTTTAACACCTTTTTGTTTAAGCCGGGTAATCATTTTTTCTGGTGTTGGCCAGTTATACCGTTCCCAGGTGAGGTTTCCCATTCTGAAATCGCCTATACCTTTGCCAAACCAATAAAGATCAATGATAATGGCATCGAGCGGATAGCCGGCCATCAGCATGGAGTCGGCCACATTTATGGTTTGGGTTTGCGATTTGTAGCCAAACCGGCTTTGTAAGTTTCCCAAGGCCCAAATTGGGGGGAGAGGCTGTGTACCTGTTAACAGGGTGTATTCTTGTAGCAATGATTTATAGTCGTTTCCGGATACAAACCACATTGAAAAATTCTTTTCGGGCGAATGCATACGGAAAATATTGGCATTGGTATGGCCAATATCAGCAGTAGCTCTTTGCGGGGCATCATAAAAAACCAGAAATTTACGGGTGGAAGTAAAAACCGGAACCGAATAGTTCAGATTTTCTTCGCCCCAGGTATAACCCCAATGAGGCTCGTTTTCGAGTTTTAATTTGTACCCACGGCGGTTCATTGGAATTGCTCTGGCACCACCACCGGTAATTTTCTCTTTTGGTTCGAGATGAATGGACAAACCAGTTCCTTCATCGGTTATAAAGGGGCCCGATAGGGCTACTGTTTCCTTGTAGTTATTGCCAGTGCGAAATGTCAGGATGAAAGGTTTTTTTTGAATTGTTATGGTTGATGTTCCTAATCGCAAATTGATGTGTTCATGAAAATCGACTACCAGCAGCTGGCCTGAAACAGGTTTGGAAACGATGGCATCGCTTGGAACAGCAAAAACGGAATCGGTCGAAAACGCCACCTGAAATGTATTGGCAGTCCATGCGGTGAGTTTTATATACCCTTCGTTTGTTTTGAGGGTGATGTGCTCGTTGGACTGCTTGTAATCAATTAAATAACATAGTTTGCTCTCACCGGGTGGTAACCCTGCAAGGGTTACCACCGGCACGAGCACGGTAAGGATTAGATTAAAAAACCTGGACTTAATCATGGGGATTCAAGGATTTATCTTAGTTCGATAATGAGTGCTGATTTTGCAGGGATTTTTATAGTGCTGATGTTACTGATTCTTTGACCGGTTGTAACTTCAACTCCTTTGCTGTATTTCGACAATATTTCTGAGAATCGGCTGGTATTGACTTCACGCTCTTGTTCATCATTGTTATTGAGCAAAATCATAACGGCCTCATCGTCGAAATAACGGAAATAAACATAAACTTCGTTTTGAGGGATAAAATGAAGCGTTTTTCCATATTGGAGCACGTCACTGTTTTTTCTGTAATTCATTACCTTTTTCAGATAATTAAAAACCTCGTTCTGCTCAATGGTGCGTCCTTCTGTGGTAAAGGCATTTGTGGCATCGCCCGGCCAGCCGCCCGGATAATCTTTACGAATGGCGGCATGGCTTTCGTACCCATTGCCATCCATCAATATTTCACTGCCATAATACCACTGAGGGATACCTCTAACTGTGCCCAGAAAAGCTATGGCCAGTTTCATTTTGTTAACATCGTTGTTATAGAAATGGAACATGCGGCCAAGGTCGTGGTTTTCGGCAAAAACTACTAAATCCATTGGGTAACGATATAAATGGTCGTCGGCCAACACATCGTAAAGGCGCATTAATCCGCTGCTCCAGCCTTCACCTTCATTAAATGCCTGGGCCATTGCATCGGCCAAAGGAAAATCCATCAAACTTTTGAGGTGTGAATTGTAACCATCTTTGTTTGGGAAGTCTTTTTGCCAATAAGCCAGTTTAGCGGGATTTGAAATCCACGATTCACCAACAATATTGAACTTAGGATACTCTTTCATGATGCGTTTAACCCAAACGGCCATGGCGTCTTTGTCGGGGTACGGATAGGTATCCATGCGGATGCCTTGCAAGCCGGAGTATTCAATCCACCAAATGCTGTTTTGGATGAGGTAATTCAAAACCAATTCGTTTTGGAGGTTCATGTCGGGCATGGTGGTATCGAACCAACCACGGGTAGTCAGTTCAAAATCGGCTTTAGAGGCATAGGGGTCAGAAACGGTGCTCAAACGGTAGTTCGAACGGGTAAATTCGGGGAACTGATTAATCCAGTCATGCGTTGGTAAATCTTTCATCCACCAATGTTCGCTGCCACAATGGTTAAACACCATGTCCATAATCATTTTAATACCACGCACCCGGCAGGCATCCACCAGTTCTTTAAATTCCTGATTGGATCCCAACCGGCGGTCGATACGGTAAAAATCGGTAATGGCATAGCCATGATACGAAGCTTGTGGCTGGTCGTTTTCGAGAACCGGGTTGAGCCAGATGGAGGTGAACCCCATATCCTTAATAAAGTCGAGGTTTTTTTTGATGCCTTCCAAATCGCCTCCGTGGCGTCCGTAAGGTTCATTTCGGTTGGGTTTTTCCTTCATGCCCGGAACCATATCGTTTTCAGGTTTTCCATTGGCAAACCTGTCGGGCATGATGAGGTAAATGGCATCGCTTTGATTAAAGCCCTCTCTTTCGGCCGAACCTTTTGTACGCTCAAGCAGTTCAAAGTTAGCGGTGGTTCTAACTTTACCCGATTGTTTAAAAGCAATTTGAATTTGACCGGGTTGAGCTTTTTTATCAATTTCAAGGTTGATAAAAAGATATTTGGGGTTATCAACCGAGATGACACGTCGGATGGCAACACCCGGGTATTTCAATTCGGGGCGGGTTGAGGATATCTGGTTTCCATAAACCATTACCTGCACCACAGGCTCTTTAAAGCCTATCCACCACGAAGATGGTTCGATGCGTTCAATATTTATTGAACGGGCACCAAACAAGCTGCTCCAGTTTAGAAGTAGTGCCATGAGCAGAAAACTGATTTTTTTTGAATTATTGAGCATTGAATCCTGGTTTTAAAGAAACCAACTGGCTGGCGCCTGGTTTCAGCGTTATTTTTTCGTTATAAATAAGAATGGATACATCTTTTGTTGCATGAGAAATGAGTTCAACATGTTTTTGTGAAACTCTTATTTCCAGATAGTTGCCTTTAAAGGTAACACGAAATGCATATTCTTCCCATTCTTTTGGAATGATTGGATTAAAATGAAGTTCGCCGTTGTATACCCGTTTTCCGCCAAACCCTTCCACAATCGACATCCAGGTGCCAGCCATACTGGTAATATGCAATCCTTCGTGCACTTCGTGGTTGTAATCGTCGAGGTCGAGACGGCTGGTGCGCAGGTACAATTCATAGGCTTTGCTTAAATTGCCAATACGGGCCGCCAATATGGCGTGTACGCAGGGCGAAAGCGATGATTCATGTACAGTGCGGGGTTCGTAGAAATCGAAATGTTTTCGGATGGTTTCTGTGTCAAATTCCTCCTCAAACAGATAAATTCCCTGAAGGGTGTCGGCCTGTTTAATGAAACAAGAACGCAAAATGCGGTCCCACGACCATTTTTGGTTAATTGGACGAACCGACTTTGGTAAATCGGCAGCCATAATCTGCTCTTTATCCATGTAGCCATCCTGTTGCATAAAAATGCCCAGTTCGCTATTGAAAGGAAAGTACATCTTTTCAATAATTTCTGACCATTTGGCAACTTCTTTTTCTCTTTGAAACGATGTTTTATCGATAATGGCATTAAAGCGTAAAGGGTTCATTTTTTCAACCTTTTGTAACGCTTCGGAAGCAAATTTTAAACACCATACAGCAATCCGGTTGGTGTACCAGTTATTGTTGATGTTGTTTTCGTACTCGTTGGGCCCTGTAACACCAAGTATCACATATTGCTTTTTATGGTCCGACCAGGTGGCTCGTTGAGCCCAGAATCGGGCAATGCCAATGAGTACTTCCAGTCCGTATTCTTCAAGATATTTTTCGTCGCCGGTATGCCTGATGTAGTTGTATATGGCAAATGCAATAGCCCCATTGCGGTGAATTTCTTCGAAGGTGATTTCCCACTCATTGTGGCACTCTTCTCCATTCATGGTTACCATTGGATACAGGGCTGCACCATCGGTAAATCCAAGTTTTTGACCGTTTTCAATGGCTTTTTGCAGATGCTTGTAGCGATAAATAAGCAGATTGCGGGTAACATGCTGCGGTGCGGTAGCAATGTAAAATGGAATGCAATAAGCCTCCGTATCCCAATAAGTAGTACCGCCATATTTTTCACCGGTGAAACCTTTAGGCCCAATGTTTAAGCGCTCATCATCGCCTGTGTAGGTCTGATTCATGTGAAAAATATTGAAGCGAATGCCTTGTTGCGCGGCAACATCTCCTTTTATTTTAATATCACTATGCTCCCAAATGGTATTCCAGTGGGCGATGTGAGCTTGCAGCAGTTTATCGTAGCCGGCAGTTTTGGCCTGAAGTGCTTTTTGTTTGGCTTTGGCCACTAGTTGGTCGGGTTGATGGTTGAGAGAACTGCAAATACCTGCGAATTTTTCGAAAACCACAGTTTTGCCGTTTTCAACATTAACATCAATACGATTAAGTGTTTTAAGTTGATTGTGCGAAGCACTTACAACAAAGTTATTAACGTTGATGTTCCAGTTCATGGCAAAGGCAACGCGGAAATCGAGTTTTTTTGTTTGCGATAACAAAGAGGCTTCTCCTTCGGAGGATTGTGTTTCTAAAATATTCCAGAACTTCTCGTCGTAATTGGCATCTTCGTTTTCCACATCTCCATCGATGTATGGAATAAAGGCCAATTTGCCTGAGAAATTCAAAGGTGTAACAGCATAGCGAATTAAGCCGCATTCGGGCTCAGTCATACTCAGAAACCGCGAAGCTTCCACTCGAATTTGGCGGCCATTGCTGAGTGTTGCGTTAAAATTTCGGGAAAGAAGGCCCTGTTTCATATCCAGGACTCTAACAAAGTTTTCGGTTTTTACTTTGAAAAGGTCGAGGGGTTCGCCATCTATTTCAATATCAATGCCAATCCAATTGGGCGAGTTCAGTACTTTTGCAAAGTATTCGGGATATCCGTTTTTCCACCAGCCAACACGTGTTTTGTCGGGGTAATAAACGCCGGCAATATAACTGCCCTGCAGCGTTTTACCGCTATATGTTTCTTCGAAGTTGGCTCGTTGCCCCATTTTGCCGTTTCCAAGGCTGAAAATACTTTCCGAAGCCTGATGGTACTCAGGGTTAAAGCCTTCTTCAATTATTCTCCATTCATCGTTCTTCAGATACTGTCTCATCGGTCTTTTATATTATTGGAGTTTTGAAAGTAAGTCGATGGTCATTTTGTCGAGCCCGCTGACCACGAGGTGGGCTTTAGATAGAATCTCAGGGGAGCCAATTCCAACACATTTCATTCCGGCAGCCAATGCTGCTTCAACACCAGCCTCAGCATCTTCGAAAACAATACAATGTTTTGGGTCAATGTTTAAAGCCTCGGCACCTTTTAAGAACACTTCGGGATCGGGTTTGGCTTTAGCAGTTTGGTTTCCATCAATGATGACATCAAAAAGACTGGTTAATTGCAACCTGTTGAGTATGGTCATGGCATTTTTGCTTGCCGAACCAAGGGCTGTGGCAATTCCATGTTTGTGCAATGTTTCCAGGAAATTTTTGGCACCCGGCAGAATTTCGTCGGGTTGCATATTGAGTATAAAGGTTAAATAATGCTCGTTTTTTCTATTTGCCAGAATTTCCTTTTGGTGCTGAGGCAATTGAATGCCCCCAACCTCCAGCAGAATATCAAGAGAAGCCATTCGACTCACACCCTTTAAACGCTCGTTGTGCTGTTCGGTAAAATCAAATCCCAATTCTTTGGCAATTTCCCGCCAGGCTATATAATGATATTTGGCGGTATCTACAATTACCCCATCCAAATCGAACAAACAGGCTTTTATCATATTTTTAATTTTAACAATACTTGTAAACCCAAGGCGAAAAAAATAGACTATTAGAAGTTTAGACTCGTGTTCCGGTTTATCGTAATCAGAAAGATAGACGTATCCCGGTTCATCGTGATTAGACTAAATAGAAAGAATAAACCAACATGATAGTTAATTTTTTATCTCTATTGTCTAAAAACATCTTTAAACAGTTTCTAATATTATTGCATATTTCACCTCCGGTCAGTTTTTTATTCTTCTTTATCATCAACAAAAGCCACGGAAATAGCTGCAATTAAAAGACTAACTCCGGCTATTATGAGGGCATAAATGGCCTGAGAGTCAAAAATCCGCTTAACAATTGGGCCTCCAAAAATGCCGTTAACAATTTGTGGCATGGTTATAAAGAAGTTGAAAAGTCCCATGTAAATTCCCATTTTGG
>CAZFTD010000022.1:25043-27007 GCA_964521525.1 uncultured Marinilabiliaceae bacterium
ATTTGTGGCATGGTTATAAAGAAGTTGAAAAGTCCCATGTAAATTCCCATTTTGGCAGCAGGAATTGAGCCTGCAAGAATGGCATAGGGCATTGAAAGAATGCTGGCCCAGGCCATTCCAATACCAATCATTGGAATGATAAGTAACATAGGATCTTTAATAAAGAAAATTGAGAGCAATGAAACTGCCCCAATTGTAAGAGATGCGGCATGGGCACTTTTGCGGCTGAATTTTCCTGCTATCCAGGGCAATGCCAATGCAAACAATGCTGCTACACCGTTATAGATTCCAAACAAAATTCCTACCCAATTGGCGGCATCGTTATAGGCTACCGATTGAGGATCGCGTGTTCCGTAAATATGTTCGGCAATGGCCGGTGTGGTGAACACCCACATACCAAATAGCGCCAGCCAAGAGAAAAATTGCACTAATCCTAATTGTTTCATGGTTTTAGGCATGGCAGCAAAATCTTTGAATATCTGCATAAAACCTGACTCATGAACGGCCTTTTGCTCTTCATCATTAGTAACGCCGAGTTCTTTGAGTTTCTCGGGGGAGTATTCTTTGGTTGTAACAATTGTCCAGATAATTGCAGCCAATAACACTGCCGCACCAATGTAGAATGATAAGATAACATTATCGGGAACCCCACCGTTTTCGGCAACTTTTGAAACACCCAGCCATTCGGCTAAAATATAGGTAAGCCACGATCCTACTACTGCACCAATGCCTATAAGCGTAGACTGCACCGAAAAACCTTTGGTTCGCTGGTCGTTTGGCAGCTTATCGGCCACTAAAGCTCTGAAAGGTTCCATGGATACATTGAAAGAAGCATCCATAATCATGAGCATACCTGCACCAATAAACATGGGAGGAATAAATCCGGCCAGTGAACCGGAGTTGGGCATAAATATTAATGCCAGAGCTGCAAAAATGGCTCCAAAGAGGAAATAAGGACGACGACGCCCCAGACGTGTCCAGGTACGGTCGCTGTAATGGCCAACAATGGGCTGAACAATCATACCGGTGATAGGTGCCGCCAACCAGAACCACGACAGGTGCTCCACATCGGCCCCAAAATTTTGCAGAATTCTGCTGGCGTTGGCATTTTGAAGGGCAAACCCAAACTGGATTCCCAAAAAGCCAATACTCATATTCCATATCTGTGCTGTTGACAGGCGAGGTAAATGCTTCATTTTTTAAGTTTTTAAGCGATTGATGGAACCATTCCTTCGTAATACCATAATCGCTGATTGTTTCACTTCAATGGTCGGAATTTTAATAAAAAGATTTTATTTTTTAGTAATTGTTTTAAATGCTACTTGCTTGGTGCTTATTAACCCAACTAACCTAAGTAACGAATAATAAATACTATCAGGAACTAATTGTCAGATAGTGAATAAATAATGCTATACGCAACAATTACTGTGATTGAAAAGTGCTGGAAACAATTGTTGCAACCAAAACAAATAATGGCTGCATAAAGTTGAATTTCTAAGTAGCTGGAAAGAGAGTAAAATCCTTAATCGTAATTACAAATTTATGATATAAAAAAATAATGGTAAAGTGTTTTTAATATTTTTTCTTTGGCTAATTATCAGGCTTATAGCTAAAAACCTTATTGCAATCGTTTGCGGTGACTCAAAAAAAAATGTAATAATTTGTTTTTGAGATAGCCAGAGCATTTTCTGCAAACGATTTCGGAATTGTCAGGTTGATTCTCTTTTTTTCAGTGTAGGTGTTAAAATTTTTGTTTGGAAGTTGATTTGAGCACCGGGGTTTTCCAGTCGCTGAATGAGCAGCCTTACAGCCTCGCGGCCCATTTCATAACCTTTTTGTTCAACTGTGGAAAGTGGAGGGTGCGCTATGGTGGCATTGGGTCCATCACCAAAACCTATTACGGCGATATCGGATGGTATTTTATACCCATTTTGCTGCAATATTTGCATGGCAGCAATAGCAGT
>CAZFTD010000022.1:27107-28778 GCA_964521525.1 uncultured Marinilabiliaceae bacterium
GCTACACGGGCTCCTTCAAAATCATCGGTTAATACACGGTCTGATTCAATTTCATCACATACACGGTCGAAAAATACAATGGGCGTACCATTGTCAAGCGCCGTCTTTAAATGGTTGAATTCGCGTGTTGTTTTGCTTATGGACACTAATAAACCATCCACCCGATGGTCGAGCAATGCCTGAGTGTTAATTACTTCGCGGTAGTAGTTTTCGTTCGATTGACAAATCATCATGTGATACCCCTCGCCATAGGCCAAATCTTCCATCCCTGAAATAACTGATGAGAAAAAGTGGTGAACAATTTCAGGAATAATTAGACCCAGTGTAAATGTTTTTTGCCGACGCAAACTCAATGCCAGTGCATTGGGTCGGTAATGTACTTTATCGGCAAAGGTTTTAACCAGATTTCTGGTTTCTTCGCTGATATCGGGATGATCTTTTAGTGCACGCGATACTGTGGATGCTGAAATGCCCAATATCCTTGCAATATCTTTTATGGTAATGTGTGATGACTTCATGTTGAGTCAACGTTTGGTTTTAAACTGTTTAAAATATTGTTATGATTAATACGATGATTTTACAATGCGTTATTTAATTACAAGAGCATTTTGAAAAACATAAAGTATTATAAATCTATTACCACAACAATATATAATATAACAATCGAAAAATAGATTACGGAGGTTGGGTTCTTTCTTCAGATCTAAGTGCAAGAAGCAATTTAAATCAAATTCTAAACATTTTTCATTGGTCGGTTTTTTAACGCTCCGACACTTATATCTGAAAAAATATCATCAGAAATGTTGTTTAGGATTAAAAATCGTAAACCATTTCGGATTTTATTTTTTAAAAATAGTTAAAAAAACAACAATCAGGTTGGTTGAGGTACGAAAAAAATGAATTGAACATGAGTTTTTGATTGTGGAGATTGTTTTAATGGCCTGTAAGATAAATATATAACATTGTTTAACGGTGTTTAATTATTGTTAGTCTCCTTTTTGTTGGTAAGGTTATAATCTGTAACCATTTTTAGAAACAGTATCAAAAACATGTTATAAAACATATGAAAATATTGCAAACGAAACCGCAAACGTTTGCGGTTTCGTTTGCGGAAAAAACTATGCAAAAAATTGACAATCAGTGTTAAAGAGTGTTTATTTTTTTGTGTTTTGACTCTATATTTGTTGCGGAAAGTTCTGGTTACAATTTATTGTTGAATGTAGCTGGAAGAGATTAAAATCCCTTATCTCGGCAAAATTTACAAACGTGTAAATGAAGCTAATACCCAAAATGTATTTTAAAATTTTTAACTAAATCTTGTTTTATGAAGAATTTTATGGATAAACAGAAATTCCTGTTACTTCTTTTGGGATGGCTAATCCCATTTGGGTTAATGGCCCAGGAGGTTACTGTTACGGGAAGAGTTGTTGATGCTGCCGACGGCAGTATTTTACCCGGTGTAACCATTGTTGTTAAAGGTACCTCTATTGGAACCATTACCACTCCATCCGGAACTTATTCGATAAGAGCCAATGTGGGCGATGTATTGGTTTATACCTTTATTGGTTTTAATGCTGAAGAGCGCACCGTTACTTCAGGCGTAACCGAAATAAATGTATCTATGACCAGCAGTGTTATTGGTATGGACGAGGTTGTAGTTATTGGTTATGG
>CAZFTD010000023.1:0-28607 GCA_964521525.1 uncultured Marinilabiliaceae bacterium
CTGTCCGATTAATTTTTTTGAATTTACGTGAATGTATTTGTATATAAGGAAATCAATAGTTTTTTGTTTACCAAGGGGTCGCTTTCCGCCTCAGAGAATTTCCGTCAAGAAAATCAAATTAATTGACGTTAAGAAATCCGGGCTGTTTGAGCGTAGCGAGTTCCCGGATTTTAGTCAATTAATTTGATTTTTAGGAAATTATCTGCAGCGGCGGCATTTTTTGCTTACTTTTTTTTGCTGTAGAAAAAAAGTAAGAGCCCGTGCGGCTTGAGCACTTAAACGAAGAATGGATTTTTTATCGGACAATAGTGAAAGAATATAACATTTTAGTCAAAAATTAAAGAAATCTTTCTCTAACGCATACGTGTTTTCTTTCATTCAATTGTCTGCTTTTATAGAAAGGTAACATATTAATAATACTGCGTTGATATAATTCCCTCTGTTAACAAGTATTTTTGTTGCGTTACCGCCGTCCCGTTTTAAACTTTAGCCAGGTCTTTATTGTTTGACATTTGAAATGCCATGTTATGAGACACCCTATTCCTGAAATTGATACTGCATTAAGAACCATTCTTAATGAAGACGGTCTGGACTCTAAAGTAATACGCATGTGGTCGAAAAGAGAATTCAATGCCGGCCTTTTTTACAAAACCGGATTCGAAACTTTGCTTTTCAACAAAAATAAAGCCTTTGCTTTGGATACAGTTTTATCATCGGTGGTGTCGCTCGACGATGAAGTTTTATTGGCAGGATATGGTAAAACCCTTCAAGAACTTGAGAACAAGGCTGATGAACATGGGTTGGCATTTACTTCTTTCAACTGGTTTTTAGATGGTTGGACAAACTTAAGAAACGCCATCCTCAGCAACAAAAACATTAATACGCTGGTTATTGGCATTGATGCAGATACCGATGTAAACGACATTCCGGTTGAAGAGCTGTTTGCAGTTGTAATGCTCAACAAAATTAACTTAATTGTGTATTGCGAAACCGATGTTGAAGGGCTTAACGACCAGTTTAAAAACGCCATTGATTTTATGATTGGCGAATGCGATTGTCATCCACATAGGTCATTTGTTGTGGCCCGTAGAAGCAAACTGGTTCAAACCGAAGGTATTTCGCGAAGCTTCAATCATAATTTATACACCTATTGGCAATGGTCGATGCGTAACCGCCACTCCATTATTGAACCCATGTGTGGATAATGACGAATTCGTTCAATCAACAATTGACCATATTCAAAATTAAGAATTACAAAAAACCAAAGGGGTTTCCTTTTGGTTTTTTCTTTTTGATTTTATTACTGACTTTCCCTTCTTAACAAATAATTTACATGGCTGTAAGATTTAATATTCCGTTATACTTCAGTTTATAATCAGATAGCAATTCCTGTGTAACCTTGCACTAATATTTGTTTTGTATAGATATATGCGAGACGGGCAAAAATAAAGTTATACATGGAAATCTCAAGAAAACCAATTAAGCGCCAGCTTAAAGCAGTAGTTATATCTGATGTGCATCTTGGCACATACGCATGCAAGGCCAGTCAACTTGCCAGTTACCTAAAAACCATCCATCCTGAAATACTGGTTTTAAACGGCGATATTGTTGATGCCTGGCAATTCAGCCGTAACTACTTTCCGGCTCCCCACATGAAACTGGTGCGTCAGTTCATAAAAATGATGGAAGAAGGAACCCAAATATTTTATGTTGCCGGCAATCACGATGAAGTATTCCGACGGTTTGCGGGAATCACACTTGGTTCATTCAGCATTGTAAATAAAGTAGTTCTAACCCTTGATGGACAAAAAACGTGGATTTTTCATGGTGATGTTTTCGATGGCGTAATGCACCGTGTTAAATGGCTTGCAAAGTTAGGGGCATACGGATATGGCATACTCACCATTATGAATAAAATGGCCGATGCTTTTATGGGCTGGTTTGGAAAACGACGAACCAGTCTGTCGAAAAAAGTTCGTCAACGCATCGAAGGAAGTAAAAGAGCCATTTCAACCTTTGAGCAAACCGTTGCGGAACTGGCAGCACGAAAAGGTTATAAATATGCCATCTGCGGACACATTCACCGTCCCGAGAAAAAAGAAATTAAAACAGCAAAAGGAACTGTAACATACCTGAATTCGGGCGATTGGGTTGAAAATTTCACAGCGCTGGAGTACGCCAACAATGATTGGTCGCTAAAATTCTGGGACCCCGTAATCGATAAAATTGTTGATGAATCGCCTGCTGAGGAATATTTCTCCAAACCATCGAAGGCTCTGTTTATGAAAGTTTATAAAGAAGTGATTGGAAGTTGAAGTTGCCGTAATAATACGGAGAGAAAGGTTTTAACGTGAAATTAAATTGTTAGAAAATGAAAGTTTTATATGCCATACAGGGAACCGGGAATGGCCATGTGGCCAGGGCCCAGGAAGTGGTTCCCATTTTGATGCAATATGCCGACGTTGATTTGCTTTTAAGTGGAACCCAATGTGACTTAACTCTTCCCTGGCCGGTTAAATACAGGTTAAAAGGGATGGGCTTTGTGTTTGGGAAAAAAGGAGGTGTTGATATTAGAAAAACCTTTACGTCTAATTCAACGGCCACGTTTTTTCGGGAAGTGAAAAATTTGCCGGTTAAAGATTATGATCTGGTAATTTCTGATTTTGAGCCGGTATCGGCCTGGGCATGTAAATTGCGAGGCAAAAAATGCATCGGCATAAGCCACCAATCGGCCATTTTGCATCGCCATGCACCACGACCCGAAAATACAGACCTGTTGGGACAAGCCATTTTAAAATATTACGCGCCTGTAAGCCAGTCGTTTGGTTTTCACTTTAAAGAATTGGGAGCAACAGTATCTACTCCTGTTATCCGACGCGATGTTCGCAGGGCTATCCCTCAGAATAAAGGCCATTATACAGTTTATCTTCCAGCTTATGAAGACCTAAGAATAATTTCCTTTCTTTCCAATTTTCCGGAAATAAAATGGGAGGTATTTTCGAAACACTCCAGGCACCCCTATTCGTTTCAAAACATTAACTTTCAGCCGGTAAACCAAGCTGCTTTTACTCAAAGCATGATTGATGCCGAAGGCGTATTCTGCAATGCCGGCTTTGAAACGCCCGCCGAAGCATTGTTTCTGAAAAAGAAACTTTTGGTAATCCCCATGAAAGGTCAGTACGAACAACAGTGTAATGCTGCAATGCTTAAATCGATGGGGGTCCCTGTTCTTAATAAACTGAACAATGATGGCATAGCCACATTTCAATCGTGGCTTAACGCCAAGCAAACCGTTCAGGTGGCCTACCACGATAAAACCCAGCGTATTATTGAACGTGTGCTGGAAGAAGCCGGTAACTGGAACATCGAATACTTCCCGGTAGAAGGTGCCATGCTTATGCCGGCACGTTAAACATTAAAAACTGTAAAGAAATAAGCGCCCAGAGTCAGATAAACGAACATACCTGATATATCGTTGAGGGTTGTAATAAAAGGCCCTGTTGCCACGGCCGGGTCAATATTTATGCGGTCGAGGAGTAACGGTAAAAAAGTTCCGAACAAAGAAGCAAAAACCACCACCGAAAACATAGCTGCGGCCACAGTTAGGGTAAGCGCCTGACTGGAACCAATGGCATAGTTGTACACAAAAACCAATATCGATAAAGCACTTGCGTTGAGCAGGGCCACAGAAAGCTCTTTTATCAGTTTTCTGAAATTTGAATCGAGTCCAACACCCCCGCTGGCCAACGATTGTACCATAATAGCCGACGACTGGATACCAACATTTCCGCCCATAGCCCCAATCAAAGGCATAAAGAAAGCCATTTGCGGATACATGGCTATGTTCCCCTCGAATCCGCCAATTACACGTGAGCCAAATAAACCACCAACCAATCCGATAAACAACCAGGGAATGCGGGCTCGTGTAAGTCGCCAAACACTGTCGGAAGCTTCAACGTCATCGGTAATACCCGATGCCAGCTGATAATCCTTCTCAGCCTCTTCGCGCATAACGTCTAAAACATCATCGATGGTAATACGGCCAACCAGTCTTCCAATGCCATCCACAACCGGCAGAACTACAAGGTCGTACTTTTCCATGATGTTGATAACCTCTTCCGAAGGCTCATCTACCTTAACAGAAATAACATCAGGGTGATAAATATCTTTTACCAGTGTATCGGTTGAACTGAGTAACATTTTTTTCAGCGAGAGGGTGCCTTTTAAAATGCCATCGTTATCTACCACATAAACATAGTAAACCTCGTCAACTTCTTCGGCCTGGCGACGCATGCTACGCAAACAGGTAATAATGTTCCACGATTCTTTAACCTTGATAAGCTCTTTGGCCATCAACCCCCCGGCAGTGTTCTCATCATAATTCAGCAGGTCAACAATATCGCCGGCCATGCTGATATCTTCCATGTGCGACAGAATCTCCTGCTGACGCTCTTGATCCAGTTCGGAGATAACATCGGCCGCATCATCAGAATCCATCCTGTTGATGAACCGTTTGGCAATCACCTCACTTGGCAAAGCTTTAAGAAACCTTGTACGGTCGCTTTCTTCCAGCTCAATGAGTACATCAGCAGCCGTATCATCATCAAGAAGAAAATAGAGATACTTGGCTTCGTCAAGACTTAGTTCTTCATAAATCTCGGCAATATCGGCAGGGTGTAATTCTTCCAATAACCCTGTTAAAGCAGTTTCATCCTTTTGTTCAATGAGAACTTTGAGTTGCTCAACATATTCTCTGGTTAGTTCGAAATTTGCCATAGCCGGATTGTTTAACTGTTATACAAAGGGTTCACTCACACAGTGGGTGAGCCTGAATAAGACTGGTTAACTCGTGAAAATCGCTTACCGAAAGCTGCTCGGGGCGTAAATTAAAAACAGGCAGGTGTTTTACCACCGCATGATTAAACTGAAATTTGCTTAGGCTGTTCCTTAGCGTTTTTCGGCGTTGATTAAATGCCGCTTTTACCACCTTCAGAAATAACTTTTCATCGCATGGCAGTTGGGTTACCTCATTACGTGTTAACCGAACAACTCCCGATTTAACCTTTGGAGGAGGCGTAAACACATGCTCATCAACCGTAAAAAGATACTCAACAGTAAAAAACGACTGAAGCAGCACACTCAATATGCCATATTCTTTTGAACCGGGGCCGGCAGCTATTCGCCGGCCCACTTCGCGTTGCACCATTCCCACCAACGATTTTACCAGATGCCGGTTATCGTAAGCCTTAAAAAAAATCTGGCTTGAAATGTTATAAGGGTAATTACCAATAATGGAAAAGGGGCCATTGAATAGCGACTCCAGGTTTAGTTTCAGGAAATCTTCTTCAATTAATTTTTCTTTAAGCTGAGGGTAATGATTGTTGAGGTATTCAACCGATTCGGCGTCAATTTCAACCAGATGTAGGTTAATTTCGGTGCGTTCAAGAAGAAAGCGTGTAAGAACTCCCATCCCCGGTCCAACTTCAATTACATTGACCGGAGGGGTTTGCAGACTATCTACGATGCGTTTGGCAATGCCAAGATCGTTGAGGAAGTGTTGCCCCAGATATTTCTTTGCTCTTACTCTCATACTCATCCATGGCTTCCTGAATTTCCTTACTAATTTTTTCTTTTGTGAGTAAACAATACATTTTGTAACATTGCACCTGTTTGGCGGCACAAAGGTACGACTATTTATTTAAACATACCTTCGCCATTTTCTTTAAATGCTATAAAATTATTTGTTTTGAAAACCAAATGGATTAAATCGCTCAGGTTTTTATTATTTTTTGGTGCCGGAGTAGGTATACTATGGTGGCTTTACCGCGACCAGGACTGGAATCAACTCCTGAATGCCATCAAAAAGGATGTTCATTTTGGGTGGATATTTTTATCGTTGCTTATAGGTATTTTGAGCCATGTAAGTCGAACTATACGTTGGCAAATACTGGTTGAACCCATGGGGAAACGCCCTTCATTTACCAATACTTTTTTGGCAGTGATGATAGGGTACCTGGCAAATCTGGCCATTCCACGCATGGGAGAAGTATCGAGATGTGCTGTTTTAAGCCGCCACGAAAAAATTAGTTTTACAGGTTTGGTGGGAACGGTGGTGGCCGAAAGGGTGCTCGATATTGTTTCGTTGTTATTATCGTTGCTGCTGGTTGTTGTATTTCAGTTTAATATGATTTCGGCATTTGTAACCGATACTATGGACCTGAGCCGTTTTAAGCAATCGTTTGCCACCCCAACTCCCTATGTTATTCTTTTCTTTATTGCCGCCAGCATTTGGTTATTCAGGCGGAAATTAAAAAGCAGCAAAATATTTTACAAGGTTCAGGGATTGTGGGCCAAATTTAAGGAAGGCTTTATGTCGTTCAGAAAAATTAAGAACCCGGGATGGTTTATTTTCCATTCTGTTACCATCTTTCTGTTTTATTTTCTGATGATGTATGTATGCTTTTTTGCTTTCCCGTATACAAGTCAACTGACTCTACTGGCGGGATTGTCGGTATTCGTGTTTGGCACCTTGGGTATGTTAGCTCCGGTACAAGGCGGCATCGGGCCTTGGCATTTTATGGTAATAACAGCCCTAAAGGCCTATGGCATTCCTGCACCCGAAGCAGGAATATTTGCATTGATTGTACACGGTGCTTTAAATGCAATGATAGTGGTAGCAGGTTTTTTATCCATTATCGCCCTTCCTTTTCTGAATAAAACCAAGTAAGTGAAGCACTCATCCGGAAAATATTACTCAATTGTAATCCAGATAGTAATCTCGGTTTTGGCGCTCATTTATGTGGTTTATAAGGTTATGCTTTTCTCTAACTGGTCGTTATTCTTCACCTGGTTATTGGCCGCCAAATGGAGTTTTATTTTTATGTTGTTGTTTCAATTGGCATTATCGTTTATCAATCTTTCCATCGAAACCAAAAAGTGGCAGGTACTGACATCTGTTTTAAAAAAAACAACATTTAAAACAGCTTTTTTACAAATTATAAGAGGAGTTCAACTGGGGATGCTTACCCCTGCACGTGCCGGGGAGCCGATTGGGAAAGCCCTGCTTTTTAATAAAGGATACCGAACGCAGGCTTTATTTCTATCGGCAGCCGGCAGTATTATGCAAAACATTGTTATTATTCTGGCAGGAGTTCTGTCAATATTGATTCTTTCTTACCATGGGATTATCGATGCTGCTTTTGTAAAATCTATTCAGCAAAGTACTCTTCGATACGGGTTTTTATTCCCTCTTGTTGGTTTATTGATAATAATTGGGTTCTATCTGGTTCTAAGGCATTTCTGGACCAATGCCATATACAGAAGAATTAGTTTGCATATTCAGATTTACAAAAAAATAGATTGGGCTATTCTTGTCAATGCGTTTATATATACCGTTTTAAGGTTCGTTGTTTTTTCCTTTCAGTTATGGCTGATTCTGAATTTCTTTGAAGTATTGGATTCCCGGATTTTAATTTGGTTGGTACCGCTTTACTTTTTAATAATCACATTTATTCCAAGTATTGCTTTAGCCGATTTAGGCATCCGCAGTTCCATTGCTTTATTTGTTTTTGGTTTGGCCACCAGTAACACCGGGGCCATTATAACATCGGTTTTTATTATCTGGTTATTCAATTTAGCCATCCCTTCCCTGTTAGGCTTTTTCCTTTTGAAGCGTAAAAATAATTAGTTATTAAAACAAATTCCTATATTTGTTTTACTTAAATCATTAGAGCTTATTACTTAACTCTGCTACTGTTTTGTGTTTAGAAATACAGGGTTGAGAATATATTAGCCTGATAAAAAAGAGTCAGGTACAAGTAAAAATTACAAAGGTATAGACCTCGCGAGTGGATATTAAACCTTAGAATTAAGATTTGCTTGTACATCGAACCAAACAAATTGTTTTCAAGTGAATAAGAAAAAGATAAAGTTGAACATTCTGGGATTGTCCTATTCACAAACACAATCGGGAGCCTATGCCCTTGTGCTGGCAGAAGAAGAAGGAGAGAGGAGAATTCCCATCATTATTGGTGGTGTGGAAGCTCAATCAATTGCCATTAAACTGGAAGGTTTAGAACCTCCCCGGCCACTTACCCACGATTTGTTTTTGAACTTTGCCAGGGCTTTTACCATCAACCTTTTAGAAGTAATAATTTACAAACTTGAAGAAGGAATTTTTTATTCCGAACTGGTTTGTATTAAAAACAACGAGGTTATAAGGATTGATTCCCGTACTTCAGACGCTGTTGCTCTGGCCTTACGTTTCAACTGTCCCATTTATACATACGAAGAAATTCTTTCGAAAGCCGGCATAGTACTCGACTTTGGCGAACACAAAGAAAAAGAAGAACCCCAGCCAAAAAATGTAAAACCGGTCACCACCAGTGCTTTGTCTTCCAAATCAGTTGAGGAACTGCATCAGTTGTTAAATGAAGCCATTGAGGCCGAAAATTACGAAAAAGCTTCAGAAATAAGGGATGAAATTAAGAAACGAGAAAACCCCGACTTAACATATTGATTATAATATCAGTTTTTCATGAAGAAAATATTACCCCTGTTACTTCTGCTATTTTTGGCAAATACACAATTATCCGGCGCGCAGCCGGTTTCTTTTATGGAGGCATCCATCGTTCCTGCCAGCACGGGCTTCAGTCTGGTCAGTTTATTTAAAGGATTGCTGGGGATGATAGTAATTCTGGCTATTGCCTGGATTATGAGCTCAAACCGCAAAGCCATATCATGGAAAGTTGTTGCTACCGGTTTGGGAATTCAGATTGTTTTGGCGTTAAGTATTTTATATATCCCATTTGTACAAACCATTTTCGATTATGTTGGAAGGGGTTTTGTTAAAATTCTTAGTTTTACTGAGGCTGGCACCGAATTCCTGTTTAAAAGCTTTGGAGCCAATGTTATTGAGCCTCCACTTATGAATTTTGCCATTGCCATTTTACCCACCATCATCTTTTTTTCGGCACTAACAAGCGTGCTGTTTTATTTTGGAGTAATTCAGAAAGTGGTTTACTGGCTGGCATTAGGCATGACCAAACTTTTAAAATTATCGGGAGCTGAGAGTCTGTCTGTTGCAGGAAATATTTTTCTGGGACAAACCGAATCGCCACTGATGATAAAAGCTTATCTCGAAAAAATGAACCGTTCCGAAATTCTACTGGTAATGGCCGGTGGAATGGCCACCCTGGCCGGAGGAGTATTGGCTGTTTATATAAAAGTACTTGGTGGTGGCGACCCCGCGCAGGAATTAATTTATGCCAAGCATCTTTTGGCGGCATCAATTATGGCAGCGCCTGGAGTTGTTGTTATTGCAAAAATGCTGATCCCTCAAACTGAGAAAATTTCGAAAGAGGTTGAAGTAAGCCGCGACCGAATTGGTAAAAATGTTTTGGATGCCATATCGAATGGCACCACTGAAGGAGTTAAGCTGGCTGTAAATGTAGCCGGTATGTTGCTGGTGTTTATTGCATTTATAGCCATGATTAATTTTATTTTTCTCAAAGTTGGATATTGGACGGGTCTCAACCATGTAATTACAGATATTACCAATGGTAGTTACAACGAGTTGTCGCTTCAGTTTATACTCGGATATGCTTTTGCTCCCTTAATGTGGTTATTGGGTGTTCACAGTCAGGATATTGACCTTGTAGGCCGCGTTTTGGGAGAGAAACTCATTATGACTGAGTTTATTGGTTATGTTAGTTTGGGCGATTTAAAACAAGCCGGTGCATTCTTCCAGGAAAAGTCCATCATTATGGCCACTTATATACTTTGTGGTTTTGCCAACTTTGCTTCCATAGGTATTCAAATTGGGGGCATTGGTTCACTTGCACCGGGTAAAAGAGTCCTTTTGTCGCAACTCGGGATGAAAGCTCTTTTGGCAGGAACGCTGGCTTCACTTTTATCGGCTACCATTATTGGAACAATATTGGGTTAACAAGCTTCTATATAAATACTTATAAAAAAAGCTGCCCCGAAAAGGGCAGCTTTTTTTGCAAAAAATCATTCACAACTACAATATTGCATCCAGTTTTGATGCCAGAATAGTTTTGGGAACAGCGCCAACCTGCTTATCAACCACTTCACCCTTTTTAAAGAAAAGAATGGTTGGAATGTTTCTAATCCCATATTTCACGGATGTACCCGGATTACTATCCACATCCATTTTAGCTATAACAGCTTTATCCTTGTAATCCTCGGAAAGCTCAGCCACAATGGGGGCTACCATTCGGCAAGGACCGCACCATTCGGCCCAAAAATCAACCAGAACAGGTTTGTCGGAATTCAATACCAGTTCATCAAAATTGGAATCTGTTACTTCAAGTGTCATAATTATTTAGTTTACAGATGCTATTATTAAGGTTCAATTAACTCTTGTTTAGACCTGCCTGAACTTAAAAGGTTCAAAGCAGCTTGACTAAATTAACACATTTAGCAAGCCTCTTGTTCAAAGATATAAATTTTTAGCCCAATTTACCCAATAAAAAAGGAGTATAATTTATAGAGTAATTTTATAAAACCAGACAATAGTAATAAGGCAGTGGGCAGCAGGCGTAACAGGCTGCCAATTAAAGTTGTACAATATTGGTGGGTTTATACTTCTGTCTGTTGCCTTGTTCCTGTTTATTGTTGATTGTATTTTGGAGACCAAGGATTCAATCATTGTATAAAAAATTTATGACAGCATCATCTCAATTTCAGGTCTTTCATCAAAATACCGAACTAACTCAGGCGTAAGGTTTACCCGAACCGTGCGCGACAAGAGATTAATGTTTTGTCGTTCATTTTCGGTGTCGAAAATATGAAATCGGAGTACAACATTGCCTTTATTCTCCTGCGATATTTCAATTAATTCAGTAACAACTTCTTCGGTTAATTCCTGCAAAGGAATCTTTAAAGTAAGATTACGAACTTTACTCTCAAGCACCTCCTTTAGCAGAGAGATGCTCATTACTTTTGTTTCAAGCTCATCGGGTTTAAACTTTTTAGGTTGCACTCTGCCCTTAATCATTAAATAATAGTTGGGTTGAAGGTATTTGGCAAAATTCACATAATCTTCGCCAAAGAAGGCAAATTCGTGAGAGCCGGAATAATCTTCGAGAGTTAAAATGGCATACTCGCTGCTTTTTACCTTCGTTAATCCCCGGCGTATGTTGGTAACCATACCCCCAACAGTAAACTCACGGTTACGAATAACGTTTAAATCCTCAAACGCCTTAAGCTGAAGTGTGCAATAATTCTTCAATTCCAGCTTAAACTCATCCAATGGATGAGCTGATAGATACATGCCAATGACCTCTTTTTCCTTTTCAAGGTTGAGACGCAGTGAACGTGGCTCACAAACCGGGATATCAGGTTTTTTAATTTCGAGGACCACCGACATGGCTCCAAACAGGGAGTTCTGGCTGGAGGCTTTATCGGCCTGATATTTATTACCATACTTTAGCAATCGCTCGATAAACGATCCTTCTTCACCAGGGGAAGTGGCTGAAAACTGTGCCCGATGTAAATTCCCCATTCCGTCAAAAGCTCCGGCATCGGCCAAAGCCTCAAAGGTTTTTTTATTTACCGTTTGAAGGTTAACCCGTTCAACAAAATCGTACACATCCTTATACGGGCCTCTTTTCTCACGTTCTTTTAATATCTCTTCCACCACACCCTCGCCTACGCCTTTTATTGCGGCCATACCAAAACGCAATGCCCCTTTTTTGTTAACAGTAAATTTCAGGTGGCTTTCATTGATATCGGGGCCTAAAACCTCAATGCCCATTCGGCGGCATTCCTCCATAAAGGTGGTAATTTTGGTGATATCGTTAAGGTTTCGGCTTAGCACGCCGGCCATAAACTCAGCCGGATAATGTGCTTTTAAATAGCCTGTTTGGTAAGCCAGATTGGCGTAACATACCGAGTGCGATTTGTTAAAGGCATAGCTGGCAAAAGCCTCCCAGTCCTTCCATATTTTTTCAATCAGCTCATCGGGCTTCCTTTCCGATTCCTTGCAACCTTGAATAAATGCTTCATTCTTTTTACACCCTTCTTCAAATTTGGCTTTCAGTTTGGCCATTTGCTCGGGCAGTTTTTTGCCCATGGCCTTTCGCAATGAGTCGGACTCGCCACGTGTAAACCCGCCAAGTGCCCTTGAAAGGAGCATCACCTGCTCCTGAAACACAGTGATGCCGTAGGTTTCTTCCAGATAATCTTTCATGAGCGGGTGGTCGTAAACAATGGCTTCGCGACCATGCTTCCGTGCCACGTAATTGGGAATGTACTCCATTGGTCCCGGACGGTAGAGCGCGTTCATGGCCACCAAATCTTCAAAGCGGTTGGGCTGCAGACTTTTCAGGTATTTTTTCATGCCAGCCGATTCAAACTGGAAAATGGCAGTGGTTTCGCCATGACTAAACAGTTCGAATGTTTTGGCATCGTCGTATGGAATGGTGTCTAAATCAACCTCAATACCCTTTGATAAACGAATGGCTTCGAGCGTTTCCTTAATGATGGAAAGCGTTTTCAACCCTAAAAAGTCCATTTTCAAAAGGCCGATGGATTCCACCAGAGTGCCTTCGTATTGGGTAACTTTTAGGTTGGCATCTTTGGCTGGCATTAGGGGGATGTGTTCATCGAGTGGGTCGCGGCCTATTAAAACGCCACAGGCATGAACGCCTGTTTGCCGAATAGATCCTTCGAGTGCACATGCCAGCTCAAGGGTTTTAAGCAGCTTATTATCGGGTTGGTTGCGTCCGTTTTCTATTTCTAATGCAAATATTTTCTGAATTTCATATTTGCTTATATCTTTCTCTCTTCCGGCGTTTCTGGCCTCAGAAAGTTTTTTTTCAATTACATTTATAGCCAGTTGTAAACTCCCCTGTTCCTTTTCGAGGGTAATAACTTCATTGAATGCGTTGGCTAATTTAGTGCCGGGCTTTTCAGGAATAAGTTTTGAAATACGGTCGGTTTCAGATAGCGGCAATTTCAATACCCGGCCCACATCCTTAATGGCCGATTTTGCAGCCATGGTACCCAAGGTGCAGATGTGCGCCACTTTATCGTCGCCATATTTATTGGCAACATAATCGAGCACCTGTTGGCGACCATCATCATCAAAATCAATATCCACATCGGGCATTGATATACGGTCGGGGTTAAGAAATCGCTCAAACAGCAGGTCGAACTGAATGGGGTCGACTGATGTTATTCCTACGCAGTAGGCCACGGCGGAACCGGCAGCCGAGCCTCGGCCGGGACCCACTAAAACGCCCATTTCGCGCGCTGCATTAATAAAATCCTGTACAATAAGGAAGTAACCCGGAAAGCCCATTGTTTTGACTGTGTTCAGCTCAAAATCGATTCGCTCTTTTACATGCTCGGGGATTGGGTTTCCATATTTTTTTTGAGCACCCAAAATGGCAAGATGTTCCAAGTAATCGGCTTCAAATTTCACTCTTAACAGGTGATGGTAATCGCCTCCCAAAGCAGCATATCGGTCTTCGCCAAACTCAGCTTTTAAATCGGCCTCGGTAAATTTTGTTTTATAATCATCAAGCGTGCCAAACGATTCGGGTATGGGAAATTCCGGCATAATGGGGTCCGAATCAATTTTATACTCCTCCACTTTATCGGTTATTTCCTGAGTTGAAATCAGTGCCTGAGGAACATCGCCAAAAAGCAGGTTCATTTCTTCGGTGGTTTTAAACCACTCCTGCCTGGTGTACCGCATACGCGATTCGTCATCCAGATCTTTACCGGTATTGAGGCAAATCATAATATCATGAGCCTCGGCCATAACGGCATCGGCAAAATGCACATCGTTAGCTGCCACCACTTTAACACCCAGCTCTTCGGAAAATTTAAGCAACTGCTGGTTAACTTTCACCTGGTTATCATAAACTTCCTGACGCATTCGAGGATCTTCGGCAGGATGTCGTTGTAATTCCAAATAAAAATCGTCGCCAAATAAGTTTTTATACCAGAGAATGGCCTCGCGGGCACCATCCAAATTGCCTTGAATAATTTTTCGAGGCACCTCGCCGCCAAGACATGCCGTTGTAGCAATCAACCCTTCGTGGTATTTCGTTAACAGGTTTTTATCAATCCTTGGCCTGTAAAACCCTCCTTCCACATTGGCAATGGACACTAATTTAAGCAGGTTTTTATATCCGGTTTTATTTTTGGCCAACAAAACCAGATGACGCCCCGAGCGGTCAATTTTTTCGGAGCGGTCGTGAATGGTTCGTTCGGCCACGTAAGCTTCACAACCAACAATGGGTTTAACGCCGTTTTTTTTGCAAGTATCAAAAAACTCCTTAATGCCGAGCATGGTACCATGGTCGGTAAGCGCGATGGCTTTCATTCCATCGGAAGCAGCTTTTTTTACCAACTGCGAAACACTTGCCTGCCCGTCGAGTATAGAGTACTGGGAGTGAACATGTAAATGTGTAAAAGGAATTAATGTCATATATCTGCCTCCGAAAAAACGGTAAAGTACAAAGATAGGAAATTGTAATTTTTACTGAGGTAAAAAAGCAAAAGACCATAAATACTTTTATAAACTTAGTGACAAACTACCTGTAGTCCCTTAGAAATAATACTTTTGCTACACTACCCAATTAAATGAATTAGTTAAAAAGGGCTTTTGCATTAAATTGTATAAAAGGAGGAAAGGTATTTTACCTCAATCTAAAAATTTGTATATTAGCAGAAAAAGAGATGATTAATAAGGATAAAATATCAGAAATAGTTGACAAAATAGTTTCCGGATATAATCCTGAAAAGATAATTCTCTTTGGGTCATACGCCATTGGCAATCCCACTGAGAATAGCGATCTTGATTTATTTGTGATTAAAGAGACCGATTTACCCAGGCCTGAAAGGGCTGTTCAAGTAAGGAAAACGATTTATGGCTTAATGATTCCTATCGATTTAATAGTTTATACCCCAAAAGAAGTTGATGAGTTGAAAAACAAAAAGTATGGTTTTGTATATGAAGTATTAAATACCGGCAAGACTTTATATGACAAAGCAGGCTAATGAAATAAAAGCATGGATAGTTAAGGGTGACCACGATTTAGAGACAGCCAAAATTACTTATTATCATATTCCTGAGTATCTTGATACAGTTACATTTCATTGTCAACAAGCTATAGAGAAATATTTAAAAGGATATCTTATTTCCCAATCAACTCCATTTAAGTTTTCACATGACTTAATATACTTGCTTGATTTAATTACCGAAAAGGACTCTGAGTTCAAGGTTTATTACGATATTCTGTCAGAACTGCAAGGATATGCCGTGGAAATCAGATATCCAAATGAAATGATTTTTCTTTCCAAAGAAAAAGTTGAAGGCGCTATCAAAATTGCAAAAGAAATAAGAGATGTAATTACAGGAAAATTAAATATGCAAATTGAATACAACGATATTATTGATAAGTAAATTATTATAACTTCTGTAACACCTCAAACGAATACTGTAAGTCACTTTTAGCATCCTCAAAAGGGCCATCACAACTTATTTGTTTCCATTGGGTGGCATCAATCTCGGGAAACCATGTGTCTGTATTGGGAAAAGCATGATGGATACGGGTAAGATAAATGCGACGGGCCATGGGTAAAAACAACTTATAAATTTCTCCACCGCCAATAATAAACACTTCGGTTTCATTTTTGCACAACTGCATCACACCATCAACGGTGGTAACAACTTCGCATCCCTCCAATTCCAGGTTATTCTGCCTGGTTAAAACGATATTCCGTCTATTGGGCAAAGCTCCTTTAGGCAATGCATTAAAGGTTTTTCGTCCCATTACAATTGAATGGCCCGAGGTGAGCTGCTTAAAGCGTTTAAGATCATCGGATATGTAGGCCAGTTGGTCGCCATTACGTCCTATGGCATTTTGCTGGTCAATGGCAACTATAAGTGAGAGCATCATTTTTAAAGCCTTGTTAAACAGAAATATCGCCTTTAATATGTGGATGCGGGTCGTAACCCTCCAAAACAAAATCGTCGAAAACAAAATCGTCAATTGATTTTCGTTGGGGGTTAATTTTCATTTGCGGTAATTGACGCGGTTCGCGGGTCAGTTGCAATTTTACCTGTTCAATGTGGTTGGTGTAAATATGAGCATCGCCCAGGGTATGAATAAAATCGCCCGGTTTTAAACCTGTTACCTGCGCCACCATCATGGTAAGCAAAGCGTAGGATGCAATGTTAAAAGGAACTCCAAGAAAAATATCGGCACTGCGCTGGTATAACTGGCAACTGAGCTTGCCACCTGCCACATAAAACTGAAACAGGATATGACAAGGAGGCAATTGCATATTGTCTATCTGACCCACATTCCACGCACTAACCAAATGGCGTCGCGAATCGGGGTTTTTCTGAATAGATTCAATAACCTGTTTAACCTGGTCGATGTTACCTCCATGATAATCGGGCCATGAACGCCACTGGTAGCCATAAATGGGTCCCAGTTCTCCATCTTCACGGGCCCACTCGTTCCAAATACGCACGCCATGCTCCTGAAGGTAGGCAACATTGGTACTTCCTTTCAAAAACCAGAGTAATTCGTGAATGATAGATTTCAGGTGCAATTTTTTAGTTGTTACCAGCGGAAAACCTTCCTCAAGATTAAACCGCATTTGATAACCAAAAACGCTGATGGTTCCGGTTCCGGTTCGGTCTTTCTTGTGAAAGCCTTCGTTAATAACATGTTGCATTAAATCGAGATATTGTTGCATGGCAATAACAATGGTCAGTTTTTTAAATCAATGGTTACCATTATTGGAAAATGGTCGGAATATTTTATTGGAAACCGCTTAAAATTATAGGCTTGGAACTGTGGCGAATAAAAAATATAATCAATACGAAACGATGGCAACCGTCCGTTATAAGTACCGCCAAATCCAACGCCAGCCTCTCGAAAAGCATCTTTCATGGAACCACGCATGGTTCGGTAAACATACGATACCGGCGTATCGTTAAAATCGCCACAAACAATAACCGGATAAGGTGAATTGGAGATGTGGCGTGCCAGAGCTTCGGCCTGGTTGGAGCGCATGGCAAAGGCACGTGTCAGTTTTTGCGAAATATTACGCAGACCCCGGCGCTGATACTCGTTCATACGAAAATCAAGCGTATCCAAAACGCTCAGGTCGCCATCTTTAAAGCCAATGGATTCAAGATGATTGTTAAACACACGCACTTTTGTGCCGTTTACATCAATATCGCTGTAAATAGCCTGATTGTTGGATTTTTCGAACCTGATGGCCCCGGTATTGGTAATTGGGTATTTTGAGAAGGTAGCTAAACCATATCCTGTGTTTCCGGTTCTTGGTTTCAGATACTCGATATGCCGGTAACCATATTGCCGAAACCGGGCAATGATTTGAGTGGGCGTGTATTCGTTTTTTTTCAGACTCGTGAAATACTCCTGAAAGCAAACCACATCGGGATTCTGTTGAAGGATAAATTTAAAAACCTCATCAGGAGCCCCTTCTATTCCGGAGTGATTGTAATAATCGAACATTCGGGTATTGTAACTCATAACCTTCAGTGGCTTCAGAAGTGTCGACTCGTCATTGATGCTTCTTCCCTTTAATTGAAATGAATTGGCCATATGGCCCCACGAAATTAAAACCGATAGTAGCGGAATGGTCATCAACCATGTTCTCCGAAACATTAGCCAGAAAAAAATGATAACATTGATAACCCACAATAATGGAAATAAAAACCCGGTAAATGCAAATACATGTATTTTAGCCGGACTAATATAAGCCGTGGCCATTGAACCCAACAGCATCAAAGCCGGTAAGAGAACAACTAACAGAGATATGGAAAAAAAAAGCTTTCTCACACTAACAGGTTTCAACGGTAAAATAACAGGTTAACCAGCTATCCTGTTTTTCAAAAATACGGAAAAAGGTAAAAAAATCAGGTGAATTATCGAAAATTGCTGTCCTTACTGGCTTCAAAAAGTGTTTTTTTCTCTGACTCAGAGAGACTTTCATAGCCGCTGTTTTTTATTTTTTCTAAAATCCGGTCAACCTCCTTTTGGCGACGCACTTTTATGGCATTGTACTCCATATCGGTAAGTGCCCGTTTATGAGAAACATTCAGTTTACTTTTCTTTTGCCAGAATGGTTTCCACGATGATGTGGGTGCAGTTGTTAAAGTATTGATTTGAATTTTCCCGTTGAGCAGCATTAACCCAAATACCACGCCAAAAGCGCTACCCCCCAGATGCGCCAAAATGCCGCCGGTATTGATCAGTTGAGGCAGACTAACCACCAAATCAGAAATAAATGCCACCAAAGCCACATATTTCAACCTCACCTGGCCAATAAACATAAACAAAACCGAAAAATTTGGACGAAAAACAGCCGTGGAAAATAAAATGGCCATTACCGCACCCGATGCACCAATCATCTCATCATTTCCGGCATGCGCACTAAAGGCCGGGATAAAATTCAATCCCAGAAAATAGAATAGCACACCGGCTAAACCTCCTAAAATATAAACCCTAAGCAATAGCCGTGGTGATATTATACTCATAAAAAGTTTGCCAAACCAGTATAAAAAGAGAATATTAAACAGCAGGTGTAAAAAATCGTAATGGGTAAACATATAAGTGATAGGAGTCCAGAATCTTGCAACAATCATCTGCAAGGTCGACGGAACGGCAAAAAAACTAATCAGGATGTCGATGGTTTTTGGGGTATACCCCGATAAAACCAGAAAAAGTTGAACCAGTCGTATAAAAAGGAAAACACCGATGTTGATATAAATCAGTCGGGTTAAAACAGAACCATTTTTAAACGAGTCTTTTATTTCACCAACAATTGACATAATAATTAATTTAAAGCCATTAGAGTTTTAGACACCAAAAAGAACAGACTAAAGAAAAAATCAAAAACAGTTGAAATTTTTAAAAGATGAATAGATTTAAGATATTTAGAGGGATAGAGGGGATGATTAGAAGCCTCCAGTATCTTCATAATCTTAAATTTACTTACAAACTACCGGCAGGTAGTTCTATCCTCCTTATCCAAATTCCAAATTCACGCGGCTATGCCATGCTTCGCATTTAATATCTTATATCTAAATTTAAAGAGTTAGTAACGTTTCTATAAAAAAACAACTTTCCTTAACTTAAATCTATTCATCTAAAAATCTAACTATCCCCTTGTTTTAGTAAAGGTTGCCCTTTCGCTGCCAGTATTTAATTAAAATAAATCCGAATAGCATGCCCCCCAGGTGGGCAAAATGTGCCACATTGTCGAACGAGAAATTGGCAACACCCAAATAGAGCTCGGCCACGCCATACAAAATTACGAAATACTTGGCTTTGATGGGAATAGGCGGAAAAATCAGCATCAGAACAGTGTTTGGAAACAGCATGCCAAAGGCCAGCAAAATGCCAAAAACCGACCCGGAGGCGCCAACCGTAATATGATTATTCAGGTAATCAATACGCCATTGGTGAAAATACTCTTTAGACAGAGCAATAGCTTTATCGGGTTCCACATTACAAATTGAATTATAAGAAGATACGAAACCATCATAATGTCGTTTCATATCCATACTCCGCAGTTGAAAATGTTCACTGCGAAACAGTTCAAGATTCTCGTGGGTGGCATTGTTCAAATAATGGTTCAGGGCTTTTAAAACCGGTGCAATTTCGTAGTATTGAGTAGCCAGATGGATAAGCGCCGCTCCAATACCTGTAGCAAAATAGTAAATAAGAAATTTTTTAGGTCCCCAAACCATTTCAAGCGTTCGTCCAAACATAAACAGCGCGAACATATTGAAAAACAGGTGTGTTAAAGTGGGGTATGCATGCAGAAACATGTAAGATACCAACTGATAACTTTTAAACTTTTCGGCCATTGGCACATGCAAGCCCAAATAATCTTCTATTCGAATGCCAAATGAACTTAAGAACACAATGCTTGCCAAATAAAACAGCGCATTGATGATTATCAGATTTTTAACAACCGGCGTTATTCCGCCAAATGGAGACCCACCGTAATTCATATTTTATAGTTTTTTCAAATATCGTTTATAATTAACAACCTTTAGGCCAAACAGTTTTTGGGTCATTTTGACATAACAGTTGCGCTACTGTTTTTAACCTGCGCTGCTTATTACTTAAACCTGTTATCCAGTTCGTCATTTTCAATTATTGAAATTACAGGTTTGCCATTTGGCGTATAATTTGGCATCTGGCACCTGAATAAGCGACTTACAAGGCTTGTCATTTCTTCATGTGTAAGCGTTTCGCCATGATTCATGCAGGCATTTCGGGCCATAATGGCAGCCATTTGTTCGCGCACCTCTTTCTCAGGATTAATTTCGCCGGTTTTATACGAATCAAGAATTTTCTCCAGAATCATCCGGCTGTTGGTTTTTTCAAGTTCCGATGGCAATCCCTGTATTAAAAAAGTGCCATCGCCCAAGGCTTTCAGGTCAATGCCAAAAACTTTCAAATCAGTACTAATCTCATCAATAATTAAGGCATCTTCTGTGCTGAAGTGAATGGTTTCGGGAAACAAAATTTGCTGTGATACCGACCTGTTAGTATTAACAGAGGCTAAAAACTGCTCAAATAAAATGCGCTCGTGTGCCCGTCGTTGGTCAATAACCATCAAACCCGACTTTACCGGTGTAAGTATAAACCGGTTTTTTATCTGAAAATAAGTATTGCCTGATACAACAGCCTCATTGGTAAACATTGGCTCTTCGGGCAATGTTGTTTGCACATTGCTTTTAGAAGGTAAAGTAATGGTTTCGGGTGCTGTGCCCCACTCCTGCTCATCCGCATTATCAAAATCGCGGTAAAGCGATTCCCAGTTCTTTACATCCTGTTGACGTGATTTATCGGGATAACCGGATGAATACCCGGGTATTGAATCGGTTTTAAATGGATTAAAGTTGGGGTTGAATTCGATGACCGGGCTGTTGGAACCATTGCTTCTTGATGGCAGGGGAATTTGAATTTGTCCTTCGGTATTGAAGTCGATAGACGGCATTTCGTTAAACTTCCCCAATCCCTCACGCACCGAGGCGTTCAACACTTTCCAAATCAACTGCTCATCTTCAAACTTGATTTCAGTTTTGGTGGGATGGATGTTAACATCAATCATCTCCGGGTCGATATCGAAAAACAGAAAATACGACGGATAAGCATCAGGGGCAATTAAATTGGCATAAGCATCTAAAATGGCTTTATGCAAATACGGATGCCGCATAAAACGGTTATTAACAAAAAAAAACTGGTCGCCAGAAGCTTTACGGGCCGATTGAGGTTTGCCCACAAACCCGGAAATTTTTACTACCGTGGCATCTGTATTAACCGGAATGAGCTGCGTTTGTATTTGTTTGCCAATAACACCTGTAATACGTTGCTTCAGATTGCCCGATTGAAGGTTGAAAATTAACTGGTCGTTGTGCGAAAGCTTAAATGCAACTTCCGGATTGGCCAGAGCAACTCTCTGAAATTCGGTGATGATATGTCGTAGCTCGGTAGAGTTTGATTTCAGAAACCTGCGTCTGGCAGGAACATTATAGAAAAGATTCTTTATAAGGAAATTACTTCCTGCCTGACAATTGACCGGCTCTTGCAATTCAACCACCGACCCTGCAATAACAATTCTGGTTCCCAGTTCTGCGTTGTGTTTGCGCGTGTTTAACTCAACCTGAGCAACGGCTGCAATAGATGCCAGAGCTTCGCCTCTGAAACCCATGGTTCGGATGGAGAATAAATCGGCGGCAGAGCGTATTTTGGAAGTGGCATGGCGCTCAAAAGCCAGTCGCGCATCGGTTTCCGACATGCCCGAACCATTATCGATAACCTGCACAAGCGTTCGTCCGGCATCCTTTACAATTACCTGAATGGTGGTAGCACCTGCATCCACAGCATTCTCCATCAGCTCTTTCAACAGAGATGCTGGGCGCTGAATAACCTCACCAGCTGCAATCTGGTTGGCAACCGAATCGGGTAATAACTGGATAATGTCAGACATAAGGCTTGCTCTTCGAAATAGATTTTAGAAGAAACGTTCAAACCACTCGTGCGAGGCTTTGAGCAGATAATAGAACAATATAAAAAGGGCAATCAGGATAATAATCAGTCTCAGATTCGAAGTGCGGCGCACATTACGGGTAACTTCAAAGTGAGTTTTTATCCTTCGTCGCATCTTACCCCTAACGCGGTCTTCAATACTTGATTCTTTCTCGTCATCAGGGTTTGCAATACCCATTTCTTCACGAATTCTACGCTCACGCTCCTTACGCTCTTCCTTTTCCTCATCGTAATAAAGAGGAGAGTAATTAAACTGTCTGTGTTTCGGTAATTTAATGAAAGTAAACCTCATTTTTCTCAGGTTTTGTTTTTTACAAAAATAGCAATAAAAAGCCGTGTAACCTGATTGAATTTTGATTAATGAATGGATTGATGGTAGGGATTATTTTTCTTTACTAAGGAACCAACTCATTCCCAATATTGCTTTTCTGCTAATAGCCAAATTTGCCACTACGGGTTTGTAGATGAAAATCGCGCAGAGCCTGAAATAAATTATAAGAGTAAATTAACAGATTTTTGGTTTCGCCCAGTAGCTCCATGTAAATAACGTTAACCCTGGTTTTACCTTCTCCTGCACGAATCCGTCTGATTTGGGTCAGGCGAAAATCCTCTATTAAATCCATTCCCCTGTTCTGGCGCCGTTTTAGTTCAGCCATATCTTCAAACCTCTTTTCCTTTTCAAGATGAATCATATAATTAAAGAAGGAAGCCATTTCGTCAAGCAATAAGGCAATGTCTTCAATTTGAGAGGATGTAAGTCCTTTATGCTGATTTTCAATATGGGTATATACCGGCAATGCCATGATATTAAGTGTGTTTGAAAGTTCGTTAAGATAATCGAGTGCCTGAACAAACAGATGGCCCGCATCCTGCGATTCTTCCGGGAGTTTACTGTATGCGCGAAAGAGTTCGCCTTTAAAGCTTTTTACAGATTGCTGCAAAACACTTGATTTTTCAGCGGCTTCACGAACCTGTTGGATATTTTCATCCATCAAACCCTGTATTATCAGAAAATAAATCTTTGAAACTTCCAGTAACTCCTTACGCAATTTCTCGCTACCAGCTTCGCGCAGCCATTCAATACTCTCTACCGCTTCGGTATAGAAGCCTTGTTTTTCATGAGTTTCCTGTTCAATTTTGCGATTATGCGCCACAGTGGTTCGCCATAAAAACAGCACCATCAGAATAAAAAATAGAACAACCATTATCCAGCCACCCCACCAGAATAAAATGGTAAGAATAAACGACCCCAAAAATCCGAGAATAGCCGTTACAAACCATCCTCCAAGAATCGATAATACCCCCGAGATTCGGTAAACTGCACTTTCCCTGCCCCAGGCCTGGTCGGCCAGCGATGTACCCATGGACACCATGAATACCACGAAAGTTGTTGAGAGCGGGAAGCGCAGGTAGGTACCAATGGAAATCAACAAACTGGCCACCACCAAATTAACTGAAGCCCTTATGGTGTCAAAATAAACAACATCTTCCGATTTTGTAATTCGTTCGGGCGCATCGGATCGGTTGAATCTTGATGAAATAAAATTACTGACCGGTGCAGGCAGCATATTGTCCACTTTATGGTATAAAATGAGGAAATGGCGCACCATCATGCGCGACAAAGGCGATGGCTCAAAACGCTCATAACCTGTTGTTTGCCTTCCTAAATACACTTCGGTTTCGGTAACTGAGCGCGACTTTTTCGAATAAAAAATGGTAAGCATCATAACAATGCCGGCCACCACAAAAAACGCAGAGTAGACAGAATCGTTGAAATGATGCGACCGTATCCAGTCGTTATTTAAAAAACTTAGTCCAAAAATATCGGGGTTGGTTTCGGGAGCATTCAGAAATGCCTTGATGCTCTCAATTCCGGTTAACGGCAAACCGATAAAGTTTACTAAATCGTTGGCAGCAAAAGAAAGTGCCAGGGCAAAAGTGCCAAAAAACACCACCAAACGCGGAATGTCAATACTGAACAAAACACCCAGCCCAAGGAAAATAAGTGTAAACGCTGCAAATACAAAAACAAGGAGATCAAATCCTTTAAAGGGTAATATGGCTGAGATGTCGTCGCCCGGGAAAAAACCGCCCATACCCTTTTTAAAAATCAGAAAAAAAATGGAGGTAACAGCCAAAGCTCCGGCAATGGCAAAGAAAAACACAAATCGTCCTTTATAGCGAAAAGTAAAAATCAGTCGCGAAACAAACTGAACAACAGCGCCTAAAATAAAGGCCAGAAAAATAGAAACCAATATGCCTGCAAAAATCAGGAAAGTACGATTGGTGTTTATAAACGATGTATAATCGGTTTCAGTGGTATCTTTAAAAATCACCATAGCCAAAGCCCCGCCAATCAAGCTAAAAATAACTGCAATAGTGGTTGATGTAGGAAAACCAAGCGTATTGTAACTGTCGATAAGAACAACATTTACAATGGAAACAGCCAGAATAATCACCAGCAGTTCCGATAGAAAAAAACTTTGCGGATAAATAACACCATTACGGGCAACCTCCATCATGCCACCCGAGAAGAATGTACCCAGCATCAAACCAACGCCGGCTACCCATAAAATAATTTTACGCGTGGAAATTCTTGACCCGATGGCCGAATTAAGAAAATTTACCGCATCGTTTGAAACGCCCACAATAAGGTGTAAAACAGCCAATAGCGATAATAATACAACTGAAATCCAAATAAGCAGCATTATCCTGTATGTTTAGGCCACAAAAGTAGTGGCAGAATTCGGGACTTTAAAACCCTTGAACATTAAATTTACATTAGGTTTCGTATTACTATTTTCTCAAATTTACATTAAATTTATTGATTATCAGAACAAACACGAGTTAATATTAACTTAACATCTGATATATTGACCATTAGCAATTTTTCGGGTAGTAAAATGGTTTATTTTTGTGTCTGTATAGTTAATAATATTGAGTCAATCAGTATTTTTAGAATTCAATATTGAGATTTTTATACGGATAAATAAATTTAAGATATTTAGATGGATAGAGATGATGAATGGATTATCGGAATATCCTCATAATAAATAATATCTCATCTATCCAACTTAAATTTAAACATCTTATATCAAACAGTCTCTTAATATAGATTACACAGGAAAACATCGAAAATAAATGAAATCCATTGCACCTCATCGGGTAGCCGGGTACATCACCCTCACTTTTTTAGGCCTGACCATCAGTTTTTATTTTTTAAATGGTTTGTTTTCCAATCTTTTTATTGCCTTCCTGATAACGATTCCGGTATTTACGGCATTAACGTTTTACCTTGTGAGGTATTTTATAAATTCATTTATTTACGCCAAAATTAAGCCCATTTATAAAACCATTTACGACTTTAAGCCTAGTAAAAAAGATGTTTCTGAGTCTGATGTGGATGTGTTTTCGCAAGTTGACCAACAGGTAGAAACCTGGATGAAGGGTAAAACACAGGAAATTCAGCAATTACGTGAGTTGGAAAAATACCGCAAGGAGTATATCGGTAATGTATCGCACGAGTTGAAAACACCCATTTTTAATATCCAGGGGTACATTCTAACATTACTTGAGGGCGGATTGGATGATCCCAACATTAACATGCTTTACCTTAAACGCACCGAAAAAAGCATTGACCGGATGATTTCCATCATCAACGACCTTGAAGCCATTGCTAAATTGGAATCGGGCGAGCTGGAGCTGAACTATGAAAAATTCAACATCTATAATTTAGTTGAGGATGTTTTTGAACTTCAGGAAATACGGGCAAATAACCGCAATATTAAACTGCGTTTTGGTAAAACCGTTGATAAAAACACTATGGTATTTGCCGACAAACAGCGCATATCGCAAGTAATCAGCAACTTGGTGGTTAATTCCATCAACTATGGAAGACCCGACGGACAAACCACTGTAAGCTTCTACGATATGGACAACGTTATTCTTGTACAGGTGCTCGATACCGGCCTCGGAATTCCCGAAAACGAACTACCCAGAATATTTGAGCGCTTTTACCGGGTTGATAAAAGCCGCTCGCGCGACCAGGGAGGCACAGGATTGGGGCTGGCTATTGTTAAGCATATAATAGAAGCGCATAAACAAACCATTAACGTAAACAGCACACCCGGAAAAGGAACATCTTTTACATTTACACTACAAAAAGCCTAACAACTAAACAAAACAATATGAGCGACTTAGAAAATTACAAAATACTTTTGGTTGATGATGAGCCCGATATCATTGAGTTTCTTGGGTACAACCTGAAAAAAGAAGGCTTTACTGTGTACACGGCTCAAAATGGTCAGGATGCCATAAAAATGGCTTTGGAGAATCTGCCACACCTTATTATTCTGGATGTGATGATGCCCGGTATGGATGGCATTGAAACCTGTGAAGAAATAAAAAAGCAACCAGTATTAAAAGATACATTGGTGGCTTTTTTAACTGCCCGTGGAGAAGACTATTCACAAATTGCCGGGTTTGATGCCGGTGCCGACGACTACATAACAAAACCCATTAAACCAAAGGTTTTGGTTTCGAGAGCAAGAGCCCTGTTAAAACGATACAGAACCCCTAAAACAGAGGCCGAACCATCAGAAAATGCCATTATTAGTTTTGAAGGGCTCACTATCGACAAGGAAAGATACATTGTAACTGTTGCCGGCCAGGAGCTTGTTTTGCCCAAAAAAGAGTTTGAACTGTTAGCCTTGCTCGCCTCAAAACCTGACAAAGTTTTTACCCGCGACGACATTTACAGTGCTATTTGGGGCGATAGTATTATTGTGGGTGATAGAACCATTGATGTACACATCAGGAAACTCCGTGAAAAAATTGGGCAGGATCACATTAGAACCATTAAAGGTGTTGGCTATAAATTTATTGATTAGGCTATTATTAACCGGTTGTATAAAAATATTTGACAATTTCGCACAAAAAAACCTAAATTGCGAATCATTGTTAACCCATCAACCTATTAGCAAATGCTTAAATATGTGATTTTATTTGCAGCTGCCGGATTTTGTTTTACTTCATGTAACAAAAAGACAACAAAACCAACTCCTCCTCCTGTGCAGATAGAAGAAGTTGTTGAACCTGAAGAATTAGAAGAACCAGAAATTGGTAATGAGCCTGTTTTTACTGAAGCTGAGCTCAATGCCCCGGTTAATAAAGCGTCTTCAGTAAATGATAAGTACTTTCTTATTTCTGCCAGTTTCTCGCGTTATGCCAATGCCGAAAAACATCAAAAAAGTCTTCAGGCAAAAGGTTACCATTCAGAAATAATTACACGCGAACAAGGTGCCAACAACGATTTCTACAAAGTATCATATAAATCGTTTAGCAACTATCAGGATGCACTTCGCGCTCTCGATAACGAAAAAACAATTCCTGGTAATGAGAATGTTTGGTTGTTGGTGAAAAAGTGAAGAAGAAGCGTCATCGCTGTTAATTTTTCATTCATGTTCTATTAAACCAACAACTTGTGCTAAAGCTAAAGTCTAATCCTAAACAGATTGAACTTTGGCTTTTACATTTTCTGAACATTTTAGAAACTATGAACAATAAAACTTCTGGCTGTTTACTTGGGATATTCCAATTATCATCTTCTGCCTAACTCCTATTCCCTTGTCTTTAATCAATTAAAATATTTGCCACTTCCATTCCCTGTTGAATGTGCAGAGTTTTAAAACCCATTGCGGCAGCCGCTTCAATATTGGCAGGCAAGTCGTCAACAAATAAAGTTGCTGAAATATCTATCCCGCTATTCATAACCACAGCATTAAAAGCGGCGTTATCAGGCTTTCTGCTCCCAATGATGTGCGAATAATATGCTGCCTCAAACAAATCGCTTAGATTGTTATAGCCTTCTGCCATTTTTTCAAACTTTTCAACATGAATGGCGTTGGTATTACTGAGAATAAATAGCCGGTATTTTTTTCGCAAATTTTCCAGCATGCGAATGCGATGAGATGGAATTTGCAGCAACATGGCATTCCACGCATCTGTTATTGCTTGTGCAGTAGTACCATTTACCGATTGCTGCAGTAATCCGTTAATGAAATCGTTTGAGGAAATATGTCCTACTTCATAATCGGAAAATAAAGGGATGTGATTGTGCGAGTAATACAAATCGGGTTGCTCCAAACCCAAAATCCGGGCCAACGCCTCACGCGTTTTATTGATATCTAAATCAACAATAACGCCGCCCAAGTCGAAAACTATAGAAGATATACCGTGTAAATAGTTCATTTTTTTCTTTCAAAGATAATGTAACTGTTTAAATTTAGATACAAGATGTTTAATTGCTAAACATCGTATAATCCCAATTAATCGGGACAAGATGGGAAGATTCTTAATTCAGTAAAATTAATGGTTGGCATAATTATTTAAACCGGGTTGTTTGAATTTTGCAATTTCTTTGTATTTTTGCAGTCACAAAAAAACAGCCTTTATGGTTTGTTTTTGGGCCCATAGCTCAGTTGGTTAGTAGCACCTGACTCATAATCAGGGGGTCGCTGG